>JAURLR010000365.1 GCA_030831135.1 Alphaproteobacteria bacterium | reverse complement strand
GGACGGACCAATTCCCCCGACGGATCCGTCTTTGTCGTCTCGTTACTCCTGATCCTTCAGGCCTTTCTCACCATCGGCCACGCCAGCCGGCCCGAGTGACACGCGGCCCTGAACAGAGGGGCGCCATCGCCCGCCTTCGCACATGACCGGCAACCTGCAGGGCATCCTCTGGATGATGGCCACGGGCGTCCTGTTCGTCGCCGTCACCGGGATCGTCAGGCATCTCGGGACCGATATGAGCCCGGTGCAGGCTGCCTTCATCCGCTACCTGTTCGGGTTGATCCTGCTGCTTCCCGTGTTCATCCGGATGGGCAGCCTGCTGCGCACACCTTCGGTCCTCGGTCTACATGCAGCACGCGGTGTGATCCATGGCATTGGTGTCATGCTCTGGTTCTTTGCGATGGCGCGTATCCCGATTGCAGAGGTCACCGCGCTCGGCTTCACAGCACCGATCTTCACAACCCTGGGCGCCGCGCTGTTTCTGGGCGAGCGCCTGCATCTCTACCGGATCGGCGCCGTTCTGATGGGCTTTGGCGGCGCCCTCGTCGTGCTGCAGCCGGGCTTTCAGTCGATCAATATCGGATCCATCGCCCAGCTCACGGCTGCCCCCTTGTTTGCGTGTTCATTCTTGCTCGCCAAGCGCCTCACCAGTCTCGAGTCGAGCACCGCGATTGTCGCCTATCTGTCGGTTTTCGTGACCCTGGTCCTGCTACCACCCGCCTTGATCGTCTGGCGCACACCCACATTGGTTGAACTGGGCTGGCTGCTTGCGACCGCATCCTGTGCCACGGCGGGGCATTACACGCTGACACAGGCCTTTCGCGCTGCAGACATCACCGTCACGCAGCCGATACAGTTTCTGCAACTCGTCTGGGCGACCCTGCTGGGCCTGCTGGTCTTTGGCGAACAACCCGAAGTCTGGACCTGGGTCGGGGGCGGCATGGTCGTCGCCAGTGCCACCTTCATCGCTCATCGTGAAAGCCGCCGACGCAAAGCGATTGTACCAGACCCCGATTAACGGAAGACGACAGCCGCCGCCGCAAGCACCAGCATGGCAAAAGCACCCAGTCCCACAAGGATCAGGACAACCGCCAGTAGAAGCCCGCTCATGACGGGCCGGTCTTCATCGTGTGTCTGCTCTTCCATCGTTCCGCTCCCCGAACCGAACGTTAACCATATCCTTCAATATCCCAGACGCGCTTGCACCGCCACCTGTTCCCGATTAACAGGACGGTTCTGTATCGGTGCGGAGCGATGTATGCTGAGACCCACAACAAACAAGACCTGCGGAGCCTGCATTGAATTTTGTTTTTGAAGTCGGATTCTTTGCCGCCGCATTCGTCCCGACATTCCTTGTCAGCCGGATATTCTTTCGCCTCTCCAAACCCTGGGAAGGCCACTGGGAACGCCTGGCGCTTGCCAATCTTGCTTCGGGCGTCGTCTGCATCGCGGTCTTTCTCGTGTCGGGCGCCTGGTTTGCCGCCGGCTTCGATTTCCCGTGGCTGTTCGGTGTTCTGAATTTCGCCCTCGCGCAGTTCATATGGTTTGCCGTGGACATCTATTCCGACTGGATCAACCGCCGCCTGACGACCCGTGACAGTCAGGCCTAAGAAGCTTCAGACAATTTCTGGAACCAACGATCAGGAGAGAACCCATGGGCAGTGAGGGCAGCGGCGTCGGGAATGCCGATATCGATATCGGTACATTCTGGAATGCCGTGGGACAACGTGCGGTCGCAGCGACGATTGTGACCGCGCGCGGCAGTGCCGGACCGGCTGGTTTCCTGGGATTATCGGCAACCCATATCTGCGCCAGCCCGCCGACAATGCTGGTCTCGATCGATGCAAAAACCTCTGCGCTTGGCGCGATCCGAGACTCCAGACACTTTGCGATCAACTACCTGCCGCGCGGCACCGAAGACGTGGTGAACGCGTTCTCCGGAAAGGGCGACGTCAAGGGACCCGACCGTTTCAAACCCGGCCAATGGGGCTATCTCGCAACCGGCGCGCCGACCTTCAACGATGCGGTCGGCGTGATGGATTGCAAACTCGAGGAGATCATCGAGCGTCACAACACGATCCTTGCGCTGGGGCGCGTCGTTGCCATCAACAGCAACAAGGACGCCGATCCGCTGGTCTATTTCCGTGGCGGATATCTGGACTGAAAACCAGACTAGCTATTGCGCCGCCTGATCGGAGGCCTTCCCAAAGAAACGGTTTGCCGGACGCGGCAGGCCCAGATTCTCGCGCAGGGTCGTGCCTTCATATTCCCGGCGCAACAATCCACGCCGCTGCAATTCCGGCGCAACCCGGTCGACGAAGAGATCCAGACCTTCGGGCAGGAACGGGAACATGATGGTGAACCCGTCGCTCGCCTCGGTATTGATCCATTCCTGCATCTCGTCCGCGATCGTTTCCGGCGTGCCGACCAGCGCCAGACCCGAGTAGCCCCCCATACGCTGGGCAAGCTGACGGACGGTCAGGTTTTCCTGCTCTGCCAGACGGACGGCCCGCTCACGACCGCTCTTGGAAGCGTTGGTGTCGGGAATTTCGGGGAGCGGCCCATCGAGGTCGAACTTCGAGGCATCCGTGCCCAGCGCGATGGACAGTGAAGCAATCGCGCTGTCGAGATGTACTTTGGAATCCAGAAGCGCGCGCTTTTCCTGCGCCTCCGCCACGGTATCCCCCACCACCACGAGACAGGCGGGCAGGATTTTCAAATGGTCGGGATTGCGGCCCAGCTTTGCCATCCGGCCTTTTACGTCGGAATAGAATTCACGCCCGTCCTCAAGCGTGCGCTGGGCAGCAAAGATCGCATCGGCCGTCTCGGCAGCAAGTTGCCGCCCGGCATCCGAGCCGCCCGCCTGAACGATCAACGGCCAGCCCTGCACCGGGCGCGCGACGTGCAGCGGACCGCGCACAGAAAAGAACTCTCCCTTGTGGTCGAGAGTGTGCAGCTTTTCAGGGTCAAAGAAGACACCGGACTCCACGTCGCGAATGAACGCGTCATCGGCCCAACTGTCCCAAAGGCCCGTGACCACGTCATAGAATTCCCGCGCACGACGATAGCGGTCGGCATGATCGAGGTGTTCTTCAAGCCCGAAATTTTTGGCCGCATCCGGATTGGAGGTCGTGACAATGTTCCAGCCTGCGCGCCCACCCGAAATGTGATCGAGCGAGGCAAACCGGCGCGCCACATGGAAGGGCTCATCGAAGGAGGTCGAGCCGGTCGCGATCAGGCCGAGATGCTCGGTCGCCATGGACAGCGCCGAAAGCAGCGTGAACGGCTCGAAGGACGTTGCGGTCGCACTGCGCTTGAGCGCATCCATCGGCATGTTCAGAAGCGCGAGATGATCGGCCATGAAGAACGCATCAAACCGTGCTTCCTCGAGCCGCTGGGCGAACTTCACGATCGCCCGGAAGTTGAAGTTTGCATCCGGTGTTCCGCCCGGATAGCGCCACGCACCGGTGTGGATGCTGATCGGACGCATGAACGCCGCGAGGTGTAACTGCCGTTGGTCGGTCATCGTCAAAATCTTTCCCGTTCAGATCGGTGCACTCTGCCAGATAGGCCCTCCATACGGCAGGTCAAACCAGCCACACCATGGCACAACAATCATTCCCAGTCGCAAAACAACCGGATTTCCGAGGCCTATGCGCTTTGGAGCGGTCCGAAATCCGGCGGCGACACCCGGCGGCGGGAGGCCAATTCATAGGTCGAGGCAATCTCCAGAAGACTGTCTTCGGTGCCCGGCTCCGAACGGAAGACCAGCGAAAACGGCAGGCCCGGGGCATCAATTTCCGTTGGCGTGCGCGACGGCGCAGAGACATATTTTGTCCCGTCCGCGTTCAGCTTGTGGACCGGATCATAGGCCGTGGTGACATAACCCGCCGGGACCAGAATTTCCGTCAGTCCGGCATTCGGCCCATAGAGACTTTCGGGTCGTAGATTGTTCGATATCTCATGCTGCAGCGGCCCGCCGATGATCCCCGGCGGCCAGGGCGTGTGCAGGCGTACGAATGCATCGAGCCGGTTCTCGATCAGAACCATCATATCGACCCGGCGCAGCATTTCACGCAGCATGATCCGCTCGTTGACCCCCTGGCGCCCACCCAGCGCATTGCGCGGGTCAGAGGTCTCCTCCCAGTTCTTGAACGCGCTGCGCTGGTCATCGCCCCAGAACTTCGAGCGCGCATTGAGTTCCGCCCAGTTGTCGAGGGCCTCATGAAAGCCCGCCGCCTTCCAGTCTGCCGCACGGCGCATCAGGTACTGGCTGATATGGAAGCGGAAGGTATTGGCCAGATGCTGGTGCTGGATCGTCGCGATATCCAGATTAGACGGCGCTGCAATCGCACCTTCGGCCAGCGCCACGCAGTAATCGATGGAATCCATCGTGCCGTTCCCGAACACCTTGCCGGGAACAAACTCGGTCGGTTTGATCGCGTCCTCGAATTCCTTGAACAGCGGTGTGCCATCGGCGCCAAGACGAAACAGGATATCGGGCATGAACACCGGAATGAGTTTCGTCAGGGCCTTGCGGAAATCGGTCCCCATCTGTTCCAGATCGGGATCGGGCGTCCAGAGTGGATCACCGGATTCAACGAGGGTCGCACCCAGTTGCGCCCCGAGCACCTGTTTGATCTCTACCGTGGCGGCATCGACGATCGGCTTTTCGGTAATCGAGTCCTTCGGATAGACCATGGATTCGCGCACCACACCGAGACGAATCCCCTTGAGTGCGCCATCCGAGCCATCTCCCGACAGGTGAGACGCATAGGGCGTCGACAACACAGAGGATCGCGGCACCGTGGTGTAGGGATCGCGCGGATCATAATACCCGTCTTCGGGGTCCTTCAGCGCATCGAGGATCTTCGCGCAATCGGGCAAGGATTTTCCGTGCACGCCCGACCGGTCACAGTAGATATCCGCACCGATGGCACCACCATCAAACCCGATCATGGATTTGTGGGGCAGGATCAGCGCGACGGCATTGTGGTTCGAAGGACCGCGACACGAGGCGCGGGTTTCCTCGCCCAGACTTGCCATCACCATATTGGTGCTGACCGAAAGCGCCGAACCGGAGCTCGACCCCAGCGAGGCCGCGCGGGTGGTGTCATAAGGGTTCGACGGATTGCCCCCCCAGGTCGCGCGCTGATATCCCAGCGTCGAGGGCAACACCTTGTCGGGGTGGTTGCGCCCGCCCGGGTCACCGGCCCGGCCATTGTATTCGGTGTTGATCGCCTTGGCGAAAATGATCGCACCCTTGGCCCGGAGTTGCTCCACAAGCACATGGTCGCGCGCCGGGAAATCATTGTCATAGGCGGCATCCGCGCCCCCCGTCGAACGCATATCAATGGTGTCGAACGGATCCTTGAACGAGAAGGTCACGCCATACATCGGCAGGGCTTCGAGGTCCGGGTCGGAGCCGTATTCGGCATCGAGTTCGGCGGCGCGTTCCAGCGCATCGGGGAACTGCCGGAACATCTCGCAGACCGGCGGCGCGCCCGCGGGAAGTGGCCCTTCGGAGGGGTGCCGATCGTAATCTCCCCAACAGGTGACCGACCGCTCACCACGAATGTTCAGGGTCGAGAGCGCGTTGACCTGCCCCGCCTTGGGAATACCCGCGACCATCCCGAACTGCTGCTGCACATCCGGCTTGGACGCCGTGGCCTCCATCCGCCCGAACTCAAGCGGTGGGCCCTTGTACGTGTCGAGATCCGGCAGGACTTCCGAAGCCTTGACGGTATCGGTGGGAAATTTCAGCGGCGCACCGGCGCGCACAACGCCCGGCACTTCGGGAACCGGTAGCCCGTCCTCGGTGACCAACATGCTGGCCACACCGTTATAGGCTTTGGCGCGGTCGATATATTGCTGCACCACCTCAACAAGGGTCGTCTGACCGGCTCGAATGGCCTCGTGCAGATCGTGAATCGAAGCTTCAACCACGTCGAATTTCTGTGAACGTCCCATCATCATGTTCCCTTGCTGCAACTCCCCTGATGATGTCCGCAGCGCCGACAAAAATCCAGAGGCAGAAGAGGGAATCAGGGCAATTTGGTGTGCAATGGCATGATCCAGTCCGCCGGGTCCAGGCTTCGCGGTACGGCGGCCAGATTTCGCGCCGGATCAATGCTCAGTTGATAGGGGCGCCCGTTCAACGACGTCCAGACCTCGGCATAGACCGCCGGAGCAACACCACCACGCTCGGCTTGCCAGCGCGCGGCCAGATGGTGGGCAAATTGCAGGATCATGTCGGGACGGTTTGACATCCGGATGATCTGCCGTGTCGTCAGGAAATGCCGCATATCGACATTCCATATTTCGCCACTGGACGGGTCCACAACCACAAACGCCGCCCGGGACCGCTTGTCGCGCAGCTTCATTTGCCAGGCAAAGCGGTGGCCTTGTTCAGTCCAGCTGGTATCACCGGCATAAAGGTGGTGTCGCAATGGGATCAGGATCTGGGACGCCACCCAGACTCCGAGCAGCACGATCACGGAGCGACGCAAGGCCGGACCGGGCAGTCTCGCCGGGACCTTCGCAGCAGGGCTCTCGCGCCCTGAAAACAGTTTGCGCGGCCAGTCGTCGGCAAAAAACAGGGTTGTCCCTGCAAGCGTCAGCCAGGGGAAGATTCCGATATTGAAAAACAGATGATTGGCCAGATGAAACAGGGCATACAGCACAAATACGGCAAGACGCGTACGCTGGTAGAGCAGCAAGGGTGCGCCCACCACGTGGAGCAGGATAACGCCGTACGCCCCCAAGGCGACAACCCATGTTTCGGTCAGATAAGGCCCGATCAGGAAAACATGGGTGCGTTGGGCCAGCCACATCTCAAGTGGCTGCAGTTGCAGCCAATCCGGGTTGATTTTCACGATCCCTGCAAAGATAAGCATGATTTCCATCTGAATACGTACAATCCAGAGATTCCACGCATACACATGTGTCTGGCGCGGCCTGGCCCGACGCCAGATCAGGGGGTCAAGTGCATAGACGCGGTTCGCAGGCACGAACACCATCAGAATGCTGAGCAGGATGACCAGATAGAAATGATTGAGGTATTCGACCTGATCGATTAGGAAGGCGTGGGTAAACGCCACGAGAAACAGCACCATCGCAACGCGATAGAACAGGCCGATCATGATCAGAAAGGCCAGCACCCCCATCACCGCGAAATGCACGTACATCAGGTTGCCGGGCCAGGGTTCCACCCAGCCAAAACCGAAATAGGTAAAATGGAAACGGGGCGTGACATACATCAGCCCGATCCAGTCATAGGCGAAATACTTCCAGACGTCCCAAAGCATCAACGCGCCGAATGCGATGCGAAACACGGCCAGCGACGCACCATCAACACGGCGGTAGAGATGGCTTTCCAAATGCTGCCAAAGCCGTTCAGCCATGGATGGAACCCGGGAATGATTTCAATTCAGAACAAAGGAGAATGGTAAACACCACAAATAACGAAAAAGTCCGTCACATGACGGACGACCATCCCCCAAAACATTTGATAGGATAAAGGCCTGTTTTTTGGTAGTTTGATGCTATCAGGGGCTGGAAATCATCTCACTGTACCAGATCATCCAGAGGGGGATATAAGCGCTCAATTCATAGAGCTCTCACCGCGGCTGCCATCGGCGGCTTGGTTCTGGGCTATTCTGCAGGTCTTGCGCCGGCATCCGCGTCACCGGAATCATCGGCACTGATCGATGAAGGCATCGTCGAACTCCAGAATTCACAATGGCAGGAAGCGCTGGGAAAATTCCTGTCCGCCTCCATTGCAGACCCGAAAGACGCCGAAGCGCAGTTCTTCCAGGGTGTGGCCCTGAACCGACTTGGTTTGCACAGGGAAGCGCTGGGACAGATCGAACTGGCGCGCCAAGCCGAGGTCACGAATGCGGAGATGGATTTCGAATATGGCTGGGCCTTGCTGGGCAGTGGACAGCCAACTCCCGCGATCACGGCCCTGACATCCTACAAAGTCGCCAACCCGGATTCCGCAAAGACAAGCGAGCTGATCGGTCGCGGCGAGAGTTTCCTCGGGAATGATGCGAAGGCGAATGCAGCGTTTGCCGAAGCGATAGGTCTCGATCCCAAGTTGCAGGCTTCGGTCGATTTCTTCAACGCAGCCCAGGCTGCCGCGAAACGTGACTCCATTCGCCAGAATGAACTCCTGGACGCCGTCGCGCAAAACCCCCAGGGCGGCGCGCTGTCGACGACCATGAAGGCGCATCTTGATTTCCTGCGCGCGCTCCGGCCGGCAACCACGAAAAAACCATGGGATGTGTTCGGTTCGCTCGCGATTGGCCGCAACAGCAATGTCATCGCACTGAGCGAAGGGATTCTACGCCCGGCCGAAATCACCCGCACCGATTCCCGCTATATCCAGCTCACGGCGGGCGGGCAATATCGCCGGAACATCGCAGCCGACAAGGCCGTGATTGTGGGCGGCGTGGCAAACCGGACGAATTATCGCGACATCTCGGGCAATGATTCCGACACAATCAACGTCTTCGCCCGCTACGAACAAAAGGTTACCCCGCGGCTGCTCGCCGCGCTGGCGGGAAGCCTCACCCATGTCCGGGTCGACGGTAACAAGCTGCAGAATACCGTCGGGATCAGTCCGAGCCTCGAGTATCAGGTCAACGACGTGCTGAAGGTCAGTGGCTTTGCGAGCAGCCAGAAAATCAACCTGCCCTCGCCCACGGTCACGCCGGGGGTGCTGGATCGCGATTCCAAGCGCCACACGGTCGGCGGCAACGTGACCTTCGCCTTCCCGGGGCTCGATTCAGATCTCTCGTTCGGGACCGCCCTGATCAACAACAGCGCGGTGGGCAGTGACTACGATTTCAACGCCCACAGTTACTCCCTGAAAGGCCGCACCAAGCTGCCATGGGATATTGTCGGCAGTCTCGGGTTTTCGCGGACCAATTACGACTTCAAGAACCTGAACAGCCTGGCACCGACAACACCGCCGGGCGCGACCGCCTTCGCCTTTCGCCGCGAAGACGCGGTCACGACCTACTCGGCCGGCCTGACCCGGCCGATCAACGAGATGTTCACGGTCTACGCCCGGGCGTCCCGCACCAATGCGAACTCGAACCTGGTCCTGTTCACCTATGACCAGAAAGACATCCAGATCGGCGTGACAGCGCGCTTTTGAACCGGAGAGGAATTATGCCCCAAGGATATGGTTTCCTGAAATACGGCCGGCCGATGGCCGCTGCGGCGCCGCTGTTGCTCGCACTGTCGGCGTTACCGACAACCGTGCATGCCTGTACCGGAAACGCCAACGACCCGGTCTTCTGCTCACAGGTCAACGGGCAGTTCGTGACCGGTGTCGGGGCGTTCATCGACAACAATCTGTCCGGCGTCCCCGGCAGTTCGCCGATCCCCGGTTCGACGCCGACGCTCGATGACGACAATGACCTTGGCGGAGATTTCACGAGCCCTATCGACGACGACAATGATATTGATTTCGTTTTCATCGGAGAGGACGAATTCACAGAATCCGGATTCATCCAGACCCCGCTTGTCTATGGGGGCGCAAATCAGGAGACCTTCACTGCATTCGACTTCTCGCTTGCCGGCGCGCACCCGAACATCACGGGCTCAGCGGGCAGCCCCATCACGACCTTCCCGATTTCAGGGGTTCCCCAGATCCCAAGCCCAGGCACACCTGCACCAATCGAGGGTGCAACCACCCATTTCTATGGGATAGCACCGAGGGATCCGGGGCAGGGCCAGTTCAATTTATCGCTTCGTCCCGGCGCAGCCGGCGGCGGCGCGCTCGTCATCGTCGCACCTGACGGCACTGTTCCGCCAGCGATCCAGACTTTGGTCGACCAGTCGGAAGGAACGAGCGGCGGGAGCAGCGGGTGCGAAATCAGCATTCCTGCCTGCCAGGCGCAGGTCGGGAATTTCTACATTTCGGTCTCCAGCGTGATGCCTAGTGAGAACGTGGCACCGGTCCTCAACGCTCTGGTGAACGGCACTCCGGCAACCGCCCCGCTCAGCGCTGGAGAAGCCGCACTGGTCAGCACCGACGGCAATCCGGGTGATTCGGCCGGTCTACGCTCCCATTACGGGACAGGCGGCAGCGCGTCCTCCGGGACATCAGGCGCATCCGGAACAGCGGGCGATACCTTCGTTGCACGACAGGTTGCGTCCATCAACAAACTGCGGGATGAGGCGGCCAATGCGCCGGATCCGGAAACACGGCGTCAGAAGCAGGCCGAACTCCAGCGCAAGGAATCCGCGATCCGGCGATACGGCAGTGCGGCTGTGCAAAACGCGCTGGGCCTTGGTGACGCCAGTTCCGCTCCGGTTCCCGGACGAAACTGACGCCGTCTTACGGTAAGGTGGGAACGCGAAAACTC
>JAURLR010000364.1 GCA_030831135.1 Alphaproteobacteria bacterium | reverse complement strand
CAGAGGTCGCAAATCGCATCGAGGATCGCACAACCCGCAATCACTAGATCGGCCCGTTGATTGCCGATACACGGATGGGCGGCGCGGTCTCTCCGGTCGAGGGCCAGCAGGGTATCGCGCGCGCCTTCCAGCTGGCCGAACTCAAGCTCCCGGCCATCGACGCGTGACCGGTCATAACGTGTCAGGTTCAGGAACACGCCTGTCAGGGTTGTGACAGTGCCCGAAGTGCCGACCATCTGAACGGCGCCCGCGTTCACCTGCTGGCCGATCCCGTATTTCGTATCGAAGGGCGCGAGATAGTCACGCACATGGCGACAAATCTCAGCATAGCGCGCGGGGGAAACATGGCCATTCTCGTCCTCGCCGCTGCCGAACTTCTCGCTCAGGGTGACAACACCGCACGGAATGGAGATGCAGCCGACGATGCGTGTATCCACATCTCCACCGGGATGCTCACCGGCTTCCAGTGCCAACCATGTGATCTGGGTGCTGCCGCCCCCGATATCAAAGAGAAGCGCAAAGGTCCCTGTGTCCTGTGGCGTGTCATAGAGCGGGGAGCACCCGACAAGCGCCAGTTCGGCTTCTTCTTCGGGCGCTATGATCTCGAGTTCTATTTCTGTCTCGTTTCGCACGCGCGCAACGAACTGACTGGCGTTGTCGGCGCGCCGACAGGCTTCCGTGGCAACTGCGCGCAGCCGGGTCACCCCGTTGCTGCGGATCTTCGAATGGCAGACGCGCAACGCTTCGATCGTGCGATCCATGGCGTGATCCGAGAGGGCATTCGTCGAACCCAGCCCCTCACCCAGCCGGACAATCCGGGAAAAGGCATCGACGACGCGAAACCCGCTATCGTTCGGCTTCGCAACAAGCAGACGGCAATTGTTGGTGCCCAGATCAAGGGCGGCATAGGTATGCGACCACCGTCCTTGCGGAGGCAGACTTCCTGGACCGTTGTCTTGACCAGCCGGATTGGCGCGCACGGCTCTCTTCCTTTCCCGAGTTTTGAGGCAGTTGCCGAAACCCCGAATCTACACGGGTTGAGGTCGAACTCAAGCAGCCGAAAGTGTGATTGACGGTTCAGACGTCCGCCGACGCGCTTCTCCAGCGCGTGTAGTCGTCCGGCAAACAGACCGAACAGGGCCGGTATCCGGCGTCGCGCGCGGCCTCGGCATCGCAGAAAAACACCCGATGTTTGATGTAGCGACCCTTGCCGATCCAAAGCAACGCGCTCCGGCAGTCCAAGCGTCCATAAATCCTGGTCCGCCGATGACCGCCATACGCGCCCGGTTCGGCACTGAGATACGTAGTGCCGTCGGCATTCAACAGCTGATATTGCTTGGCCATCGCGTCAGTTTGACCGAAGCACCCAAGGCTGTCGCGGGGATATTGTCAGAGCCTTCGCGCGCAATTCCACCGGGATCGGACGGGCGACACGCGCGCGCCGATCAAAGCACAACGAGTATCCCCGTTTCGACTTCTAGATGTGCCAGGAGTCGAGCTCGCGTTTGGCCTCTTCCTTTGTCTTGCCGTAGCGTTCCTGAATCATGCCGACAAGCTTGTCGTGGTCGCCATCGACCTTGTCGATTTCATCATCGGTGAAGCGGCCCCAACGCTGCTTGGCTTCACCTTTGATCTGGTTCCACTTTCCCTTCAGTTGATCGGTATTCATTCGATTCTCCTTTCGCAATGGCCGTGTTTCGACAATTGGGAAACGTGCGCAAGGCAAAGTCGTTCCCGGGAATGGAGATATCTGGAATAACCACGGTTTTGGGTGGTACACAGGCTGCGATTGGTGTGTTAAACAGCGCGCCGTTATCCCGTTGGGGGATCGTCTAATGGTAGGACAGCGGACTCTGACTCCGCCAGTCTAGGTTCGAATCCTAGTCCCCCAGCCACTTCCCGCGCCACCGGGATAGAGAACCATTTCCCGTCATCGCTGTTCAAACATGGTTTCGGCCAGGAGCCTTGCTGCGTTTTCTCTCTTATTTATTTCAAAATGATATATATTGTTTTGAACCATATCGTATGAGATGTTCTCCGCAATTCTCAGCAATCAGAGGCTTTTATGGACGCAAAAACGCTTTGTCTGGCGGTACTCAGCCAGGGTGACGCATCGGGCTACGAAATCCGCAAAGCCGTGCAGAGCGGGCCTTTCGGACACATACAGGATATCGGCTACAGTTCGATCTACCCGGCCCTGTCGCGTTTGCTCGATGACGGCCTGGTATCGGTGACCGAATATGTGCAGGAAGGCCGGCCCGACAAGAAGGTTTACCGACTGACCGCAGATGGCCGCATGGCGCTGCTCGGTGCCCTCCAGGAACCAACCGAGCCCGACAAAACCCGTTCGGATTTCCTGTTCCGCATGTTGTTTGCCGACATCCTGCCGCCCTCTGTGGTCGAGCAGATGATTGATGAGCGCCTCGAGGAAATCCAAACCGTCATCAAGCGCACCGAAACCCGCACCAAGGCCGGTTTCCAGTCCACCGGAGACGCCTTCCTGAACGGATTTGCAGCAGCCGTGCAACATGCGATGGCGGATTACATCGAAGACAATCGTTACCAGCTCGTCGGTTCGTCGCTCGTTCCCCAACGCGCCGTCGCCGAGTAGAGCGGAGAACACCATGAACAAGTCCGTCATCACAGCCCTGGTTCTGGCGGTTCTCGCTGTGGGCTGGATCCTGACCGGTCAGTTCGGGTCCGATCGTCCCAATGCAGGCGACCCGGCTGCGGCCCCGAGCGCAACGACACAGAAAATGAAGGTCCGCGTTGCCGAAATCAGTGCCATCGCGCACACCGAGAACGTGAACGTGACCGGACGGACCGAGGCTTCCCGGAAGGTTGAGTTGCGTGCTGAAACCGAAGGACAGGTCACCGAAATCTACAAGCAGCGCGGCGACCGGGTGAGCGAAGGCGAGGCCATCGCAAAAATCCGGCCCGATGACCGTCCCGCCAAGCTTGCCGAAGCTCGCGCGTCCCTGCGGCAGCGCCAGATCGAATTCAACGCAGCCGACAAACTCACCGAACGCGGATTCCGTTCGGAAACCGAGAAGGCCGGCGCACAGGCGCGGCTTGACGCTGCTCGTGCTGTGGTCGAACAGATGGAACTTGATATCGCGCGTACGACCTTCCGGGCTCCCTTCGACGGCACAATCGAAGCCGGGCATGTGGAGCAAGGCAATTACGTCAAGATCGGCGAGTTCACGGCAATGATCGTCGATCTCGACCCGATACTGGTCGTTGGCAATATCAGCGAGCGGCAGGTCGGAACGGTCAAGGAAGGCATGACCGGCACCGTGACCCTGATCGATGGCAGCGCACATACCGGCATCGTGCGTTTCGTGTCATCGGTGGCAGAGCCCTCAACGCGCACCTACCGGGCTGAACTGGAAGTGGCAAATTCGGATCTGCGCATCCGGGACGGCCTGACGGCGCAAATCAGTATCCCTGTCAGCAACACGATGGCGCATTTCGTGACACCGTCGGTTCTGACCCTCAACGACGATGGCATCGTGGGCGTGAAAACGGTTGGCCCTGACAACAAGGTTGTCTTCCGGCCCGTCGACATCATCGCCGATGAACCTGAAGGGGTCTGGCTCGGCGGCCTTCCCGATCAGATGCGCCTGATTACCGTTGGGCAGGAATTCGTGATCGACGGAGAGGACGTGATCCCGGTCGAAGGCACCGCACGGATCGCAGCAGGCGGCAATTCATGAGTCTGATCGACGCCGCACTCAACAGATCACGCACCGTCCTCGCGACGCTTCTGCTCCTGCTGATCGCCGGCGCGTTTTCGTTCGTCGCCATTCCGAAAGAAGCCGAACCCGACGTCAACATTCCGATCATCTATGTGTCGATGCATCACGACGGAATTTCGCCCGAGGATTCCGAGCGCCTGCTGATCCGCCCCATGGAAGCCGAAATGCGGTCCATCGAGGGGCTCAAGGAAATTCGCGCCACCGCCTATCTGGGCGGCGGGAATGTCGTGCTGGAATTCGAGGCCGGTTTCAATCCGGACACGGCCATGAGCGATGTGCGCGAGAAGGTCGATCTTGTGCGCCCCGAACTGCCCGCCGACACGGACGAGCCGACGGTCAATGAGGTCAATCTGAGTCTCTTCCCGATTCTGGTCATCACCCTGTCGGGCGATGTGCCCGAGCGGACCCTGATGCGCCTGGCGCGCGACCTGCAGGATTCCATTGAGGCCATCCCGCCGGTTCTGGAAGCAAAAATCGGCGGTGACAGGGATGAACTGGTCGAGATCATTGTCGAACCGGGTCTGCTGGAAAGCTATTCCGTCGATCCCGCCGCATTGCTCGAATTGCTCACACGATCCAACCAGCTGATCGCTGCAGGGTCGCTCGACACCGGTCAGGGCCGTTTTGCGATCAAGGTTCCAGGGCTGATCGAAAATGTGAACGACATCCTCAACCTGCCGGTCAAGGTGAACGACAACGCCACCGTGACCTTCCGGGACCTGACCTCGGTCCACCGCACCTTCCGCGACCGCGAGACGCTGGCCCGTGTCGATGGCCGACCTGCTGTCTCGCTGGAGGTCTCCAAGCGAACCGGTGAGAACATCATCGAGACAATCGAGCGGGTTCGCGAAACCGTCGATGCCGAAAGCACGAGCTGGCCTGATGCCGTGCATGTGGACTTCTCACAGGACAAATCGGTCCGCGTGAATACGATGCTCCTCGACCTGCAGAACAATGTGCTCAGCGCCGTCCTGCTGGTCATGATCGCAGTGGTCGGTGCGCTCGGCCTGCGTTCGGGAATTCTGGTTGCGATCGCGATTCCCGGATCATTCCTGACTGCCATTCTGGTCATCAATGCGCTTGGCCTGACCGTCAATATCGTCGTGCTGTTTTCACTGATCCTCGCCGTCGGCATGCTGGTGGATGGCGCAATCGTGGTCACCGAATACGCCGACCGCAAACTCCGCGAAGGCGAACCGCCCGAACGCGCCTATGCCATGGCGGCCAAGCGGATGGCATGGCCGATCATCGCCTCGACGGCGACCACCCTGGCCGCCTTCGCGCCGCTCCTGTTCTGGCCCGGCATCGTCGGCGAGTTCATGAAGTTCCTGCCGATTACGCTGGTTGCCACGCTAACGGCCTCGCTGGCCATGGCACTCATTTTCGTACCGGTCCTGGGCGCCAATTTCGCCTTCATCTCGCGTCTGGTTGTCTACGGGGTCAGCGCCGCCGTCGGGGCTCTCCTGTTTTCCGCGATCGGGAAAACCCTGGCCGGACTGGTGTTCGGTGATGACGCCGGTGCGGCTGCCCGGATCATTCCGCTTGTGCTGACCATTGCCGGTCTCGCCATTG
>JAURLR010000363.1 GCA_030831135.1 Alphaproteobacteria bacterium | reverse complement strand
CGCCAGTCTCCACAATCAGATCGGCCTTGTTGCTGACCATCCGGTTGGAGATATCGGGATATTTCACACAGAAGGTCCCGCCGAACCCGCAGCAGACATTGGCATCGGGCAATTCGCGCAGATGCAGCCCGTCCATATCGGTCAGCAGCTTGCGAGGCTGGTCGTGGATGCCCAGTTCGCGCAGACCCGAGCAGCTGTCGTGATAGGTCACCGTGCCGTCAAAGGCGGCATCCACGTGCTCGATCTTCAGGACATCGGTCAGGAAGGAGACAAGCTCGTGGGTGCGCGAGGAAAGATCCTCCGCACGCGCGGCCCAAGTTGCGTCATTCTCGAACAGTTCGGGGTAGTGCTTCATGATCATGCCCGCGCACGAACCCGACGGCGCGACCACATAATCGTAACCCTCGAAGGCCGCGATCACCTGTTTGGCGATTGCAATCGTATCCTTGCGGTCACCGGAATTGTAGGCCGGCTGGCCGCAGCAGGTCTGCGCTTCGGGCACCTCCACGGTGCAGCCGGCATCCTGCATCAGCTTGACGGCGGCAAAGCCGACACTGGGGCGGAACAGATCGACCAGACAGGTCACAAAAAGGGCGACGCGCGGGGCTTCGCTCATGGCACACTCCTAGAGTTTCGACCCCTGTTTAGCACATTTTGCAGCGCGCCCAAGCGGGACTGGGCCATCACTTGCGAACTTCTCAAGTCGTCGTTCCCGCGCAGGCGGGAACCCATTTACGCAGGCGATTGCCTTCCGGAATGTTGGTGGCAATGGATACCCGCCTGCGCGGGCATGATGATAGAGAGCGGGGCCTACCCCAGCCAACTGTTGTCATTGCAAGGCCGGAGGCCGACGCTACCCAGAGCTGACACGCGGAACACCTGGATTGCGTCGTCGCGATGCGCCTCGCAATGATGGTAAAATCAACGCGCGGGCATCACCGTTCATCAACCGCTCGATGATCGTACGCGGCACACCGACGTGGATGGCCGGAACAAGTCCGGCCATGACGCAAGAAAGAAAGCAACGACTTCAACTCGCGGGAATCAGCGTCCTGGGAACAAGCATGTAGTAACGCCCGGTGCTTTTCATGCGGCCGGCCTTGTCGAGCGCGGCGCGGCCCGTGCCCCAGTAGAAGTCGCCGCGCACCACGCCCTTGATGGCGCTGCCCACATCCTGGGCGAGCATCAGGCGCTGCAGCCGGGTTTGCCCGTCGGGATGCTCGATATCCAGCCAGACCGGGACGTTGAGCGGGACATGCTCGGTGTCCACCGCCATGGAGCGTTCGGGTGTCAGCGGCACACCGGCAGCACCCAGCGGGCCCTCGCCGTCGAGTTCCCGGAAGAAGATGTAGCGCGGGTTGACCGCGAGCGCGGCGCGCGCCCGGTCAGGATTGGATTCCAGCCAGCCGCGGATATCTTCCCAGGTGGCCCGGCTGGGCTGGAGCTCACCCTGATCGATCAGCCAGCGGCCCAGCGAGCCGTATCCATGGCCGTTATGCCCGGCAAAGCCGATACGCTGCTGGGTGCCATCGGGCAGGGCCACAATGCCCGAGCCCTGAACCTGCAGGATGAAGACATCGAGCGGATCACGCGCCCAGAACAGGGTTTGGGCCTTGTCCGTGATGGCCCCGGCATCGATCTCGCCGCGTTCGCGATAGGGCACCAGCTTCCGGTCCTCGACACGACCCACCACCGCCTTGCCCTTGAGGGCCGGATCGAAGGTGCCGAGTTTTACCGTGACGTGGTCTTCGGGAAGGGCATAGATCGGTTCGGCAAAATCATCGGATTTCGTCCGCGCGGCCTCCAGGATCGGCTCGAAATAGCCGGTGAACAGACCCTGAGGATCGTCGGGACCGGTCACATGGAGGGCCACGAAATTCGCTTCGAGAAAGTCACGCAGGCCAGCCGTATCGTTATCGGACAGGGTGGTGATCTGCTGACACGCATCCTGCCAGTCGCCCGCCGTGCCCGCCGCCGGGCCAAGTTCCCGGGCGGGCTCAAAACCCAGAATCCGTCGGCAGGAGTGCCGCCACGCGGGCAGCGCTTCGGCCATATTGTCGGTATCCCAGCCGGGAACATTGCTGAACGCGACCGGCGTATAGGTCACGGCAGGCTCAGGGGCCTTGGGTTCTTCGGTCTGGTCGCAAGCAGCCAATCCCATCAGGCCCGCGATCAGAAGAAGGCGCGCGATGTGGTTCAAGGATCAGTTCGGTGCTTCGGTGGCAACCAGGGTCCAGTTCGGATTGCGCGAGCGGGTGTTGCGCGCAAAGGTCCAGATATCCGTCACCGTGGTCACCTTGCCGGGATCGCCCGAAACCGGTTCGCCGGCCTTGTCGCGCACGACCTCGATCTGCTCGGTCACGAACTTCACCGTGACGAAGGCAACGCGGCCATCCATGTTGGCTTCGATGATATCGGCGTCGCGAATCCCGACCAGGGTCATTTCCATGGTCTCGTCATTGGCTTCGCGTGCATCGATGGCGCCGGCAAAATTCTCGTAGACCTCATCGCTGAGCAGCGGACGCAGCGTGTCCCGGTCGCCATTGGCAAAGGAGGTCACGATCATGTCAAAGGCAAAACGCGCGCCCTCGGTGAATTCCTCGACCGAAAAACTGCCTTCGGCCTTCCGGATGGCTTTCAGGCCATCGGCAGCCGGACTATCTGCGGGGATGTCGTCCGCCACACTGTGTCCGGGAAGCGCGACGACCGTATCATCGTCATTCGCCTCACGCGGCAGGGGGGTGGCCTCCTCACGGGGACCATAGGGGTTTTGCGGTGGCCGCTCATTGCCGGTCCGCTTGCCCAAAACATTGCGCAGGCGGTACACCAAAAATGCCGCAATCATCGCAAGAATGATGATGTCGATGAATTTCACGCCGCGATCCGTCCCAATTTGTTGTCGCCACCCTATATATAGCTAACGCAGAAATACGTCGGGGCCATTTCGGAATAGCACGCGCCGGTCAACCGGTCGCAGGTCACTGATAGTATCTAGATAGGGGTAACTGCATGAAAGAACAAGAATGCCGCTCGTAATTCTCGGATTGTTCATTGGCATCCCGCTGATCGAAATCTTCCTGTTCATCGAAGTCGGGGGGTGGATCGGTGTCTGGCCGACCATCGCCCTGGTGATCCTGACCGCCTTCATTGGCACGACCATGCTGCGGCAGCAGGGCCTCGCCACCCTGGCCCGTGCTCAGGCCGAGATCGGCGAAGACCGGCTGCCACTGCGCGAAATCTTCAATGGCTTCTGCCTTCTCGTGGGTGGCGTCCTGCTGCTCACCCCGGGGTTTCTGACCGACGCGCTAGGCTTTGCGCTGCTGGTCCCGCCGATGCGGGCCGTTCTGGGGCAGTTTCTCTGGAAACTTCTGGAACGATCGAAGGGGGTTCATTTTTCCGTGTCCGGGGCAGGACCCAACCCGCGCGGGCCACGCGGACCACGCGGACCACGCGGACCGAGGGGCGGCGCGCGCAGCCCCGGCAGTGGACCGGTCATTGATGGCGAGGAGTTCGGGGTCGCACGGGACGATGATGATGACGACAATGATGACCGCTACCGCAATGGCAGGACACCCCGCCTGGACGGGCGGAACTGAGTCTTCCAGGTGACATCAGCAGACCGGTCGTGTGGTTGTCGTCAACCTTCGGGCATGTTAGCCAGTGCTCCAATTCAACTGCGAACGATATGACAAGAGACGGATAACGCCATGAGCGATCAAACTGCAGCACCGACCGACCCCACCGCCGGCGGGACATCGACCCCCGATGGCAAGCCGATGATGCTGGTCAATGCCCAGTATGTGAAGGATTTCTCCTTCGAGAATCCGAACGCGCCGCAGTCGCTCTCGCAGCAGCAGGGCGAACCGAATGTCCAGATCGCCATTGACGTTAACGCCAATCAGGTCGCCGAAAAGGCGTTCGAGGTCACCCTGTCCCTGCGCGCAGAAGGCACCTCGGGCGAGACCGCCCTGTTCATCGTCGAAATCGCCTATGCCGGCATCTTCTCCATCGGAGATGTACCCGAGGAATATCTGGCGCCGCTGGTCTATATCGAAGCGCCGCGCCAACTGTTTCCGTTTGCTCGTGCCATTGTGGCCGACGCCGTTCGCGATGGCGGTTTTCCGCCCTTGCTCATCCAGCCGATCGACTTCGTTGCGCTCTATCAGCAGCGCGCCGCGCAGGCCCAAGCCGAACAGGGTGCCGCCGGTGGCGCGCCCGCATCGGGCGCACCGGCAGCCGCGCCCGAAAGCGGCAACGGCAAGGATGATGGCAAGAAGTTCGAGTTCGAACTCTAGAAACTAGCTTTCGCTGGTCTTCCAGACCGGCTCATTCAGGGCTTCCACCAGCGTG
>JAURLR010000362.1 GCA_030831135.1 Alphaproteobacteria bacterium | reverse complement strand
GCCTGCGGCTCCTTGACCTTCACGATCATGTCCGCTGCGGCGAACACGGCCGCCGCGTCCGGTGCGATCTCGGCACCAACGGCCAGATAATCCGCATCATCGAAGTTCGCGCCAAGACCTGCGCCGGTTTCGACAACGACCTGGTGCCCGTGGTGAACAATCTCGCGCACCGATGACGGGGTAAGCCCGACACGGTATTCCTGTATCTTGATTTCACGTGGCACGCCGATACGCATTTGGGTTCTCCGAGAAAGGTTTGTTGCAAGTCGTCTGGGTTTCGACTCAATCCTGTCACTATACTTGGGGTGGAATGGTCCCGTCCGCCGCAAAGATCGATTGAACAATGCGTGATTTCCTCTCGCTCCCCAAACCGGGTTGCTTCGCTGTCCTTCTGGCACTGGGCGCCGCGATCCTCCCTGCGCCGGCGGCCGCCCAAGCCGAGCATGCCATCGCCATGCTGGGGCCCGTGAAATACGAGGCGGGTTTTTCCCATTTCGACTACGTCAATCCCGATGCACCCAAAGGCGGCACCCTACGCCTTCATGCACTGGGGAGTTTCGATACACTCAATCCTTATATCGTGCGCGGCAAGCCCGCAGCCGGGGTCCATCACGGATCGGGCATCTATTTCGAGACCCTCGCCAAACGCAGCCGGGACGAACCCTTCACCCTTTATGGCCTGCTGGCCGAGCGCATCGAAACACCTGCCGATCGTGCCTGGGTCGAGTTCACCCTGCGCGCGGAAGCGGCATTCTCTGACGGCAGTCCGGTCACGGTCGAAGACGTGATCTTCAGCTGGGAAACCCTCAAGACCAAGAGCCTGCCAAATGCGCGCGCAACGTGGTCGCGGGCACAAACGGTCACCCGGACCGGGCCCCGCAAGGTCCGCTTTGTCTTCGAGAACAACAAGGACCGCGAGTTGCCTCTGCTGGTTGCCGGGTTCATGCCGATTCTCTCGAAAGCCTGGTGGCAGGATCGCCCGTTCGACAGCACGACACTCGAACCGCCACTGGCGAGCGGGCCCTATGTGATCGATTCCCTTGAGCCCGGGCGCACCATAACCTATCGCCGCAATCCCGATTATTGGGGCAAGGACCTGGCCATCAATCGCGGCCAGCACAATTTCGACCTGATCCGGTACGACTATTTCCGGGATGCCTCGGTCGCGCTGGAGTCGTTCAAGGCTGGCGACTATGACCTCCGCTTCGAAGGCGACGCTACCCGCTGGGCCACCCAGTACGGCTTTCCCGCCGTCCGTGAAGGCCGGGTGGAGCTGTCCGTTCTGGAAACCGGTATACCCTCGGGCCTGAATGCCCTGACCTTCAACCTGCGCAAACCCGAATTCCGGGATGCCCGGGTCCGGGAAGCCTTCGCCAACGCCTTTGATTTCGAGTGGATCAACAAGGCCCTGCTTCATGACGGCTATGTTCGCACCACGAGCATGTTCACCGGCTCGGACATGGCGCCGGTCGGGGAACCGACACCGGCTGAACTGGCCTTGCTCGAACCCTGGCGCGGACAAATTCCCGATGCCGTGTTCGGTCCTGCCTATGCCCCGCCTGCAACAGACGGTTCGGGCCGGCCGCGGGCCAACCTGAAACGCGCTGCTGCCCTGCTCGATGCCGCAGGCTGGACCATCCGGGACGGGGTGCGAGTCGATGGGAATGGTACTCCCTTCCGGGTCGAACTCACCATAAGGCGGCCGTCAAACGAGAAGATCGCGCTCGCCTTTGGCCGCAACCTGCAGCGCCTGGGCATTGAAGCCCCTGTCCGCCTTGTCGAATCCGCCCAGTTCCAGGGCATGATCGATACCTATGATTTCGACATTGTGTTCGGCTTCTGGGGTGTCACCCTGTCACCGGGCAACGAACAGCAGAACTACTGGGGGGCGCAAAATGCATCCCTGCCCGGCGGTCGCAACTGGGCTGGCGTGTCTGACCCGGCTGTTGATGCCATGATCGACGCTTTGGGGGCCGCCCGGGATCGCGAAGCCCTGGTCGCTGCGGCGCGCGCGCTGGACCGCATCCTGATGTGGAACCACTATCTGCTGCCGCTTTACCACGACCCGGGCCAGCGCCTGGCACGATGGTCCTATATTGGCATTCCGGCAACAATTCCCGTCTATGGCCTGCGTCTGGAAGCCCTCTGGGATACCCGCGCCAACTAGAGTTTCTGGGCCACCAGATCAGCCAGCTTTACCTGCGGGCGCGGACCGACATGGGCGATGACTTCCGCTGCTGCGATGCCGCCAATCCGGGCACAGGTCGCCAGGTCCCGGCCGCGGGTGTAACCGTAGAGGAAGCCTGCGGCGAACTGGTCGCCCGCACCTGTGGTATCGACCACCTTGCCGACCGGTTCGGCATCGACGACATGCACCTCATCACCGGCCACCACGACTGAACCCTTCTCCGAGCGTGTCAGGGCGGCAATCCGGCAATCCTGGCGCACATGCTGCAAAGCTTCGTCGAAGGTATCGACCTGATACAGCGACATGATCTCGTCCTCATTGGCGAACAGGATATCGACATGCCCGGAGACAAACTCCCGGAAGGACTCCCGGTGCCGGTCGACGCAGAACGGGTCTGACAGGCTCAGCGACACCGTGCGGTCATTTGCTGCGGCAAGTGCGGCAGCGCGCAGGAAGGCCTGCTTGGCTTCATCCCGGTCCCAAAGATAGCCTTCGAGATAGGTCACTTTCGCGCGCGCGACGAGATCCGCGTCGATATCCTCGGGCCCCAGATTGACGCTGGCACCCAGGAAGGTGTTCATCGTGCGCTGCGCATCAGGTGTGATCAGGATCAGGCAACGCGCGGTGGGCGGGCCGTCCGTGGCGGCCGGTGTCGCATATTCAACACCGATGGAGCGGATATCATGGGTGAAGATATCGCCCAGCTGATCGTCACGAACCCGGCCGATAAACGCGCATGTCGCATCCAGCGAAGCCAGCCCTGCAGCCGTGTTCCCGGCTGAACCGCCCGACGTCTCGATAGCGGGGGACATATGCGCATACAGGGCTTCGGCCTGTTCGGCATCGATCAGCGCCATCGTGCCCTTGACCATGCCGAATTGTTCGAGCGTGGCATCATCGGTCTGGGTCAGAACATCAACAATCGAGTTGCCGACGCACAAAACGTCGAGCTCTCCAGCCTGGGCCGCAGTGTCGGTCATGGGAACTCCAGTAAATCGGGATCGGGATTTGAATTTCAGGCGAGTATAGCGGCGGCGGCCTCTCAGACAATGGGAGTATCCCATCTGTGGCGATGCTACGAATTTCCATGGTCTTGGGCCCCCACGGACAGCTAAACTCATCCTATGATCACCGCATTCTTCAAGGCCCTGGGCGACCTGGGCAGCCCCCGATTTCGTTCCGTCCTCTGGATATCCTTCTTCCTCAGCCTCGTAACGGCCATCGTCATCTGGGCGGGCCTGAGCTGGCTGATTTTCAACACCCAGTTTGTCGGCGTCCTGCCATGGATTGGCGGGGCACTTGAGACCTTCATCGATATCTTCGGTTCGGTCGCCGCGTTCCTCCTGATGATCCTGCTGTTGCCAGCCGCGCTGGGCATCTATGCCAGCCTGTATATCGAAACAATCTGTCGGGCCGTGGAGGCGCGCCACTATCCCGATATCGCGCCGCCCCGCGATCAGGGCATCTCGGAAGCCATCTGGGTCGGCCTCAAATTCGGTGCGCTGCTGATCGCGCTCAACCTGCTGCTGCTGCCACTACTGTTCTTT
>JAURLR010000361.1 GCA_030831135.1 Alphaproteobacteria bacterium | reverse complement strand
TGATCGTCGCCGAAGGCCCGGATACGGTGGCGGCCTTCATCGCCGAACCGGTCATGGGTGCCGGTGGCCTGATCACGCCACCAAAAGGCTATTTCCAGAAAATCCAGGCGGTGCTGAAAAAGCACGACGTATTGCTGATCGCCGACGAAGTCATCACCGGTTTCATGCGGACGGGCAACATGTTCGGCTGCGAAACCTATGACATCCAGCCCGACCTGATTTCCGTCGCCAAGGCGTTATCATCGGCTTACCTGCCCATCGGCGGGGTGATGATGACCAACGAGGTCTACAAAGTGCTGCGCGAGGGCGGCGACAAGTTCGGCATGTGGAACACCGGCTACACCTATTCCGGTCACCCGACCTGCGCCGCGGTCGCTCTGGAAACCCTGGCCATCTACGAGGAACGCAATCTGCTCGGGCATGTGCGGTCGGTCATGGGCACCTTCCAGGAACAATTCGCGCAGTTTGCCGACCACCCGCTGGTCGGCGAAGTCCGCGGTGTCGGCCTGTTCGCTGCCATGGAACTGACCCCGGATATCGAAAACAAGGGCCTGTTCGACCCAGCCAAACGCGTGGCGTTCAAGATGAACGCGTTTGCCCAGTCCCACGGCCTGATCATGCGCGCCCTGCCGTCAGACAGCGTCGCACTCTGCCCGCCGCTGATCATCACGGAGGACGAAATCGGCATGTGCATGGAACGTGCTGGCAAGGCGCTCGACGACACCTGGCAGTGGGTCCAGGACGAGGGACTGGTGTAGGGGTTGGACCTCACCTCGCTGCGTCGTTCCCGCGAAGGCGGGAACCCATAAACACTGACGGCGACCTGATTGCATATCGGCGTTAATGGACACCCGCCTGCCCGGGCATGACGAACTTTGCGGTTTGGGTACCTGAAAAATATCTACTACCGTCATGGCCGGACTTGATCCGGCCATCCACGTGGATGTGTCACGTGACCCGCTGACGTGGATGCCCGCAACAAGTACGGGCATGACGCGTGGTTTGGAGCCGCCCTCAACCTGAGGAGCGAGCAGGGGGAGCGTCTCGAAGGATGCCCGGAACACGTGGTTTCGGCACGCCCCAAGCCCCCTTACGCCCGATCCACTTCCGCGCTAACATCCCGGCAAGAAACAAAACAACGGGAGAACGCGCTATGAGCGAAGCAGTGGTCATGAATGACAACGACGCCCCGGGATATCAGGTGCGCCGCAAGGACGAGCCGCAATTCGTCGAGGGGCGCCGCAATTTTTTTGATTACATCGATCTGGGCACCCAGGAGGCCAGCGACGGCAAGATGCGGGTGCAGATCACCCGGGCCAAGCAGGGTCTCGTCGAGCCGACGGGCTGGCATATCCACAAATGCGAAGGCCAGTTCGTCTACATGCTGGAAGGCTGGCTCGATCTGGCCTTTGCCGACGGTACGGTCCACCTTGCTGCCGGGGATTCGATCTATATCCCGGGTGGTGTGCCGCACAACGAGACAGGCACCTCGGACACTTTCGACCTGATCGAGATTTCGATGCCGGCGAAGATGGAAACCGAACCCTGCGACCCGCCCGCAGGCATGCCTGCCTAGCGAACACGTGCGGCGAGCCGCCGCGATGGAAATTGGCGGCTTTGCTGCTATATTCCACACGTAAATCGAGCGTCGGCGGCTTGCCCCACCGTCGAGACCGGCAAATGGATTCCGGCTGATGGATTATGAAGAATATTTTGCAGACAGTCTGAGCGGCCTGCGCGCCGAGGGGCGATACCGTGTGTTCGCCGACCTGGAACGCAAGGTGGGCGATTTTCCGCGCGCGGTGCGCCATGTCGACGGCAAGACCCAGGACATCGTCGTGTGGTGTGCCAACGACTATCTGGGCATGGGACAACACCCCGAAGTTCTGGCCGCGATGCACGAGACGCTGGAAAAATGCGGCGCGGGCGCGGGCGGCACACGGAACATTTCGGGCACCAACCATTATCACGTGCTGCTCGAGGAAGAACTGGCGGACCTGCATCAAAAAGAAGCCGCGCTGTTGTTCACCTCGGGCTATGTCGCCAACTGGACCGCGCTGTCGACGCTGGCGTCAATGTTGCCGAAATGTCTGGTGGTCTCGGACGCGCTCAACCACAACTCCATGATCGAGGGCATTCGCCACGGTCGTTCGGAAAAGGCGATCTTCCGCCACAACGACGCCAATCATCTCGATGAAATCCTGTCCCGTGTCGCGCCGGACCGCGCCAAGCTGGTGGCGTTCGAATCGGTCTATTCGATGGATGGCGATATCGCGCCGATTGCAGAGATCGTCGAAGTTGCCGAAAAGCACAATGCGCTGACCTATCTGGACGAAGTGCATGCCGTGGGCATGTACGGTCTGCGCGGCGCCGGAGTGGCCGAACGCGATGGCCTGATGGACCGCATCGACATCATTCAGGGCACGCTGGGCAAGGCCTTTGGCAATGTGGGCGGCTATATCGCCGCCTCGGCCAATCTGGTGGACTTCGTCCGCTCGAACGGTGCGGGGTTCATTTTCTCGACCTCCCTGCCCCCGCATGTGGCCGCGGGTGCGCGCACGGCGATCCAGATTCTGAAAGCCGACAATTCGATCCGCGAACGTCATCACGAACGCGCCGCGACCCTGAAGTCTCGCCTAACCGCCGCTGGCATGGAGGTCATGCCCTCGGTCAGCCATATCGTGCCAGTATTCGTGGGCGATGCACGCCTGTGCAAGATCGCCAGCGACGAGTTGCTCGACCGACATGGCATCTATGTGCAGCCCATCAACTATCCGACGGTCCCGCGCGGGACCGAACGTCTGCGCATTGCCCCGACCCCGCTGCATGACGACGCAATGATGGACGGGCTCGTCGCCGCCTTTGAAGATGTCTGGACCCGCCTGGATCTGCGATCGGCGGCATAAGCCCATGTATCGCGACAAGACCCTGATCCCGAGCGAGGCCATCCGCCTCTGCATGCTGGGGACCCTTGCGCTGAAACCCCACACCTATGCCGAACTGGCCCGTGAGGTGCGTGGATTCACGAGCCGGATCGCGGGGCCTTCTCTGGATATGATGGGATCTTCGATCGAGGTCCTGATCGCCGAAGGGCTTGTGGCCCCGGTCGCGGAAAAACCCGACCCGTCGGACGAGACCCTGCAGCTGACCGGTGATGGTCGGGAAGAATTGCGGGTGCTGCTTGTGTCCAATGTGCGCAGCCCGGTCGACGGGGTGTCGCAACTGGTCTTTGCCCTGAAATTGCGCTTCCTGCACCTGCTCAGCGCCGAGGATTCCCACGACCAGATCACACGGATGCGGGAAATCAGCGAGACCGAGCGCGCGCGCCTGATGGATTTGAAGCAGCGCTACGGGACGGAACCGGGCAAGTTCGATGCCTGGCTTGACCTCGAACTTGCCCAGATTGAAGACCGCCTGAACTGGCTGGAAACGGTCGGCTGACGCCAGACCGGAAACCGGCTATTCGGCAGCTTCAGGCCACGTACCTGCCGCTTTCATCCGCTCGACCGATTCCGGCGACCATTCGGCCGACGGGGCATCGCCACCGATGACCGCCATGATCGTACCCTTCTCCTCACCCTCGCGTGCGCTCACGCATTCGAAACGGCGCTGAATACCGACCGGAAAGGACGCGATATCCTTCTCGTTCAGAATCACATGATCATTGCCGTTGTCGCCCTCCCACTCAAACATCCATGTGCCTTCCACCACCACAAAGGTCTCGTTGGTGTCGTGGGTATGCATCATCACACCCTGGCCGGGCTTGGCCGAGACATAGCCGATCCCGAATCCGGGGCTGAGATGGGAGATTTTCGGCTTCGCCTCGTCACCGATGGGAGAATAGACTTCTTCCCCACCTTCGGGCTGCGTGAAGCCGATGGCGTTGCGGAACGTGCGGTGAAAGCCCTCAATGGGTTGGTCTGGCAAACCACCGTCTACGGCCGTAATTTCATCATAGCGGGCGATGCATTTGAGAACGTCTTCCTTTTTCGGACGGATCACTTCAATTGGCATTTTTCATCTCCACTAATCTGGTTCGCGTGTTGTTCGTTCTTATCATCAACTTTAGGTCTATCGGCCTGCGGATCACAAGATAGCGCAACGTCGTTGCACCCATGTTCGGTGAACAATGCTCAGCGTTTCGGGGGGAACCCCTTCGCGCCGCGCATATTCATTTTCAATCCGCTCCAGTTTTGACGCCCGCGCAATGTGCTTTTCCATCACATCGGGGGTGATATCGACGGTTTTCGTAGCGCGGTCACGCCGCGTCTTCGGCGGGCCACAAACCAGCCTCGGTCAGCCGCGCGATCGATTCCGGCGAATATTCCGCGCCGGGCTGGTCGCCGCCGATCACACCGAGAAGGACACCTTTTTCCTGACCGTCTCGCGCGCTCTGGCATTCAAAGCGGCGCTGAATGCCCGGCGGAAAGGAGATGATGTCCTTCTCGTCGAGCAGGACTTCCTCATTGCCGTTATCGCCTTCCCATTCCATCTTCCAGGTGCCTTCCATGACGACAAAGGTTTCGTTCGTGTCATGGACATGCATCATCACGCCCTGGGTCGGTTTTGCGGCCACATAGGCCAGTCCGAAGCCCGGTGTGAGATGGGTGATGAACGGTTTGGCCTCATCACCGTTGGGTGAATAGGTCTCTTCCCCTTCGGGCTGCTGGAATCCGAGCACGTTGTAGAAGGTCCGATGAAACCCCGGAACAGCCGCATCGGGCAGACCGCCATCGGTATGCGGCAGCTCGTCGAAACGGGCAACACAGGCCAGGACATCTTCTTTCTTGGGGCGAATGATTTCAATCGGCATGGGCTTCCTCCGGTTAACGCACACCTGATTCAGACGTGCTTTGTTAGCCCTATTGAAGACGGCAATGACCACCCTCCACAATAAAGCGGCGCGAATACGCCCATTCAGGCCTAAAATGGTCGCATGATCGAAGATCGCAAGATTGACCTGCATCTGCTGCGTTGCCTTGATGTCCTGCTGGCTGAAGGCAGCGTGACGCGGGCTGCCACTCGCATGGATATGAGCCAGCCCGGCATGAGCAATGCGCTGGCCCGCCTGCGCGAGGTCTTCGGCGA
>JAURLR010000360.1 GCA_030831135.1 Alphaproteobacteria bacterium | reverse complement strand
CCGGTCAAGCGCACGGCGATGGGCCGCTTCAAGCATGAGGGCGCGCAGACGATCGTCAATTCCGACGGGCGTGTCGTGGTCTACCAGGGCGACGACCAACGTTTCGACTATCTCTACAAGTTCGTCTCTGAAGGCCGTTTCGATCCCGATGATCGCGCAGCCAATCGTGATCTGCTCGATAGCGGGACGCTGCATGTGGCGCGTTTTGATGCGGATGGCACGCTGGTCTGGCTGCCGCTGGTCCATGGTCAGGGCCCACTGACCAGCGCCAACGGGTTCGACAGCCAGGCCGATGTGGTGATCGAAACCCGCCGCGCTGCCGATCTGCTCGAAGCAACGCCGATGGACCGTCCCGAAGATGTCGAACCCAATCCGGTGACCAATGCTGTCTACGTGATGCTGACCAACAACACCCGCCGCAAGGAAGGTGATGAAAACCCGGCCAATCCGCGGGCCAACAACACCTTTGGCCATATCGTCGAGTTGATGCCCGAAAACGGCGATCATGGGTCGGCCAAGGCCAGATGGGACATCCTGGTGATGTGCGGTGATCCGTCCAATCCGGACCACAAGGCCAAATGGGGGTCGGCGACGTCGGAGAATGGCTGGTTCGGCTCTCCCGACAATTGCGCCGTGGATCATCAGGGCCGTTTGTGGGTGACTACCGATCAGGGGACATCCTGGGCAAAAACCGGAACGGCAGATGGTGTCTGGGCGCTGGAGACCGAAGGTCCGGCGCGCGGCAGCGGGCGGATGTTCTTCCGCGTTCCCGTTGGTGCCGAGATGTGCGGCCCCGTCTTTACCCCGGATGACGCGTCACTCTTTGTAGCGGTTCAACACGTCGCGACGGATGGCACGAAGGATTATGCGCCGTTCGGACGGGATTCCACCTTCGAGGACCCGGCGACACGCTGGCCGGATTTTGACGTCAACACGCCTCCGCGCCCCTCGGTGGTGGTGATCACGAAAGACGGCGGCGGGCCAATCGGCAGTTAGGCGCGCGCGGGACGTAGTTCGAAGACGAGCCACAGGGTTGCGGTGAACAGGACCAGCGCGCCCGCCTGATGGGTGGCTCCCATATAGACGGGCACCACCATCAGGAGTGTGGTGATGCCGATGGCGACCTGAAGCACGGCGGCTGCGAGCAGGATGTTCGCGGCCCGTCGGGCGCGGGGAACCAGCGCCAGCCAGCGGCTTTGCCACCACAGCCAGATGATTACTGCAAAGGTGAGGAGTGCGAGAACCCGGTGATTGAACTGGATGGTCGCGAGGTCCTCAAAGGCGGCCCATCGGTCCTCGAAATAGCCCGGCGGAAGAATACGGCCATCCATCAGGGGGAAGGTGTTGAAGATGAAGCCCGCATCGGTTCCCGCGACAAAGGCACCTGAAATCACGGTGATCGCGACAAGCCCGAGTGCCGTCAGGGAGAGCCGTCGAACCGCGCCATGCCGGCTGTCCCCGATGGCGTACCGCGCAGGATAGAGAAGCGACAGCGCGGTCCAGATCAGCAGGCCGTAGATCAGGAAGGCCATGAAGAAATGCGCCGCAAGGCGATACTGGCTGACCTCGGGGATATCGACGAGGCCGCTTTTGACCATGTACCAGCCCAGCACGCCCTGGGCGCCGCCCAGCAGGAAAATGCCGAGAAGCTTGAGGGCCAATGCACCGCGGATGCGGCCGCGGAGCAGGAACCAGATGAACGGCAGGAAGAAGACGAGCCCGATAACCCGGCCCCAGAGCCGGTGGAAATACTCCCACCAGAAGATTCCCCGAAACGCCTCAAGGCTCATGCCCGCATTGACTTCGAGATATTGCGGGCTGGTGCGGTAAAGCTCGAACACCCGCTGCCAGGCTTCAGCAGTGAGCGGGGGCAGAAAACCGTAGACCGGCCGCCATTCGACCATCGACAAGCCCGAACCCGTGAGCCGGGTGATGCCGCCGATCACGACCATGATGAAAACCATGGCCGCGCAGACCAGCAACCATAATGCGACGGCCCCGAGATCCCGGGCCGTATGATCTTTGGTCTTGTCGTACAAAGTGCCTGTCGCTGTCATGCGCCCATCCTGATTTCAGAGAAATCTGGGACCCACAGACGAATTTCGCAAGGCGGCGCGCCACTCGGTCGCAGGCGCGCCGGTCGTGCTGGCTGCCCTATTCGACGGTCCAGGTCTGACCACGATGGAGCAGCTTGGTGAGATCGCCTTCGCCACCCTTGCGGGCATGGTCGATCTGGGCGTGCACGGATGCTTCATAGGTCGGTGCGGCTTCACAATAGAGCACACCCAGCGCGACCGGCATGGTCGGCGGGTCCATCTGGGCCAGCATGGTGGCCAGCGCACGGTTGGTCTCGTCATGGACGGCAATATCGGCTTCGGTGATGCCGTTCTCGCCCAGCGTGACCGCCTCGAGCCGCATCTCATCCTTGTTCAGGATCAGACCCTTGCTGCTGTCCTTACCGAACAGCAGCGGCTGGCCGTGTTCCACATGGATCTGCATTTCGGCCTGCACGCTTTTCTCGGTGAAGCGCTTGAAAACGCCGTCATTGTAGACAATGCAGTTCTGGAAGATTTCGACGAAGGACGTGCCGCGATGGCCGTGGGCACGCAAGAGAACACCCGAGAGGTGCTTCTGCATGATGTCCGTCGAGCGGGCAATAAAGGTGCCGCCAACCCCGAGCGCAAACTGCGCTGCAGAAACCGGGTTGTCGATCGATCCCAATGGTGTCGAGGGTGACTTCGTGCCGATCTTGGAGGTCGGAGAATATTGTCCCTTGGTCAGGCCGTAAATCTGGTTGTTGAACAGCAGGAGCTGAACATCGATGTTGCGCCGAATGGCGTGCATCGTGTGATTGCCACCGATGGACAGCATGTCGCCATCGCCGCCGACGACCCAGACATCAAGCTCCGGGTTGGCGAGCTTCACACCCGTTGCAACCGCAGGCGAGCGGCCATGGATCGTGTGGAAGCCATAGGTTTCCATGTAATAGGGGAAACGCGCCGCGCAGCCGATACCCGACACGAAGACCGTGTTCTTCGGGTCCGCCTGCAACTCCGCAAGCGTGTTCTGGACCGCTTTCAGGATGGCGTAGTCACCACAACCGGGACACCAGCGAACTTCCTGATCGGTCGCGTAGTCGCGTGCGGTCAGCTTTTCCGGGGGGCTCTGGACATTCATCTTAGTTCTCCAGCCGTGCGCGAATGGCGTCTTCAATTTCGGCGATGAGGAATGGCTTGCCGTTGACCTTGTTCAGGCCTTCGGCGGGGACGAGGTACTCTGACCGCAACAGGGTGCGGAGCTGGCCCGTGTTCATTTCAGCAACGAGAACCTGATCATAGCTGTGGAGCAGGTCTCCCAGGTTGCGCGGCAATGGCCAGATGTAGCGCAGGTGAATTTGCGACACATCCATGCCTTCCTCGCGCAGATTGCTGACGGCCCGGTTGATCGGACCGTAGGTCGAGCCCCAGCCGACAACCGCGAGCTTGCCACCGGCAGCACCGACCGCGACATCCTGCTCGGGAATGTCGTTGGCGATCCCGTTGATCTTGGCGGCGCGCACATCGGTCATCTTCTGATGATTGGCCGGATCGTAGGAGATATGGCCCGTATCATAGGACCGTTCGATGCCCCCGATACGGTGCATCATCTCCGGTGTGCCGGGCTTCACCCAGGGACGCGCGAGGGTCGTGTCGTCGCGCATGAAGGGCTGGAAGTTTTCGGGGTCGGTCCGGAACTTGACGTCGAACCGTTCATAGGTGGACGGGTCCGGGATCAACCAGGGTTCCGAAGCATTGGTGATATAGCCATCGGTCAGCACCATGACAGGGGTCATGTACTTGGTCGCGATGCGAATGGCCTCAATCGCCACGTCATAGCCGTCCGATGGGGTCGAAACGGAAATCACCGGCAGGGGTGCGTCCGCGTTGCGGCCGAAGACGGCCTGATAGAGATCGGATTGTTCGGTCTTTGTCGGCAGGCCCGTCGAGGGCCCGGCGCGCTGGGAGTTGATGATCACCATCGGCAATTCGGTGCCGATGGCCAGCCCGATGGCTTCCATCTTCAGCGCGATCCCCGGACCCGAGGAGGACGTGATCCCCAGCGAACCGGCATAGGACGCACCGAGTGCGGCCGCGGCCGCCGCAATCTCGTCTTCAGCCTGGAACGTCACGACCCCGAAATCCTTCATCCGTGCCAGTTGATGCAGCAGGGCCGAAGCCGGGGTGATCGGATAGGAGCAGAACGCGATGTTCAGTCCGGCGAGCTGGGAGCCAGCCAGAAGGCCGAGTGAGACCGATTCCGCGCCGGTGATGGTGCGATAGACACCCGGCGCGATCGTGGCCTGCTCGACTTCATAGGTGCCGAGTTCCGCCGGCATTTCGGCGGTTTCACCGAATGCGTGACCGGCATTGAGGGCTGCGATATTGGCATCCGCGATGTCCGGATTCTTGGCGAATTTGGTTTTCAGCCAGTTGACAGAGGCTTCGCGCTTGCGACCATACATCCAGTAGACAAGGCCCAGCGCCCACATGTTCTTGGACCGCAGGGCTTCCTTGTTGGACAGGCCGAATTCCTTGACCGCTTCGACGGTCAGCCTGGACATGTCGATCTTCACGAGGCGATAGCCGTCGAGACTGTCATTGTCCAAGGGGTTTTCGGCGTAGCCGGCCTTGGCCAGGTTGCGGTCCGTAAAGGCGCCGCTGTCGGCGATGACGATACCGCCCGGCTTGACGTCTTCGAGATTGGTGATCAGCGCGGCCGGGTTCATCACCACCAGAACGTCAAGCTGGTCGCCCGACGTCACGATCTTGCGCGCTCCGAAATTGATCTGGAAGGCCGACACGCCGAAGGTCGTGCCGGCAGGTGCGCGAATTTCGGCGGGGAAGTCGGGGAAGGTCGCCAGATCGTTCCCTGAAATCGCCGCCGTCATGGTGAACTGGCTGCCGGTGAGCTGCATTCCGTCACCGGAATCCCCTGCGAACCGAACGACTGCCGATTCAATTTCCTGCCGGGGCTCTTCCGGCTGCTCGATGACCGCTGCTTCAGACATCGGACAATTCCTTCCCGTAAGACATCAAGATTTTTCTGGATTTATATGCTGGCCGGTTTGGTCCGACCTCGGAGTGAATACCATCCTCCGCCCGCATGCGCGTTTCAAGTACAAACTCCACTCTGGTTCCTCCAGCTAGGCTTCGTGATAGGTCAGTCAAGAGCTTTGACCATATCTTCAACGGTCACGAATTTGCGACGTGGGGCACCCGCTCTAGCGCTGCTGGCTTCGGCCTCATCGATTTTCTTCCAGTCCGCATAGTCGACAACCCGCACATTGCGTTCCACCAGCAGGGCCGCCAGGGCTTCGTGACCCGGCTTCGAACCTTGGGAGATATCTTCGAGTATCTGGGTGGCGGCGGTTTCGCCGTCGGGCTTGTTGGACCCGATCACGCCGGTTGGTCCGCGTTTGATCCAGCCGACGGCATAAACGCCATCGCCCACGCGCCCGTCTTCGTGAAGGACAATGCCCTTGGCGTCGTCGAAGGGAACTCCCGGAAAAGGCTCGGAGTAGTAGCCGATGGCCGGGATGACGAGGCCGCAGGCGATATCGAAGAATTCACCGGTCCCCACGGATCGCCCGTCTTCGACGCGTGTGCGCTCCATCCGGATGCCTTCGACGGTCTCGCCGCCGAGTATTTCGACCGGTTTGGCATAGAAAGAGAAGTGAACACGTTTCTCCTTGCCCGCCGGGTCGATCTCCAGAAATTCCTTCATGGTCGCCAGATTGCGTTCTTTCAGGCGCTGGTCGCGATCTGACCATTCCCCCTCGACGCTGTCAGGCAGCACACCGGCATCGACCACGGGCACGCTGTTTTCCAGTTTTCCCATTTCACGCAATTCCACATTGGTGAACTTGGCTTCGATGGGGCCACGGCGACCGACCATGTAGACGTCCTTGATCGCGGACGCCTTGATTGCCGCCGCCGCATGTTCGGCAATATCCGTTTCCGCCATTTCGGCTTCGGTCTTGACCAGAACCCGCGCGGCATCGATGGCAACGTTGCCGTTGCCGATGACGACCACGGTTTCGGTGCTGAGATCGGGTTTCAGTTCCGTGAAGTCGGGGTGACCATTGTACCAGCCGACGAAATCAGCCGAGCCAAAGACGCCGGTCTTGTCTTCGCCGGGAATTCCCAGTTTGCGGTCACGCGGTGCGCCGACAGCCAGAACGATGGCGTCGTACATGTCCTTGAGCTCTTCTAGCGAAACGTCACGCCCGACTTCGACATTGCCGAAATATCCAACGCCGTCCGCTTGGGCGGTCTTCTCGTAGACGCGCGCGACCTTTTTGGTTGTCTGGTGATCCGGGGCAACGCCCCCGCGGATGAGCCCGAAGGGTGTCGGCAGGCGTTCGATCAGGTCGACGCGAACATCCTGCCCCGTCTTTTTCAAAGCTTCGACTGTATAAAACCCGCTTGGACCCGAGCCGATTACCGCAACGTTTATGGTCATGCTTCCTGCTCCCCCCGTAACACGAAGAAACTATAGACACGGTATGCAACGTCTTCCAACCCGCAGAAACCAAAAGCATTAAAGCGTCTTGCAAGCGATTCGACCTTGGGCCATGAGTGCTCATATGATGGGAGCCGACGAATCGGTTTCGTCAAAACGGGGAACGGAAGAGCGTGGCAAACACGCCTTAGGTCATCGACTGCATAAGGAGTAACGATCATGCTGGGCATGAGCGTTCGTACATATCTTGCTGCCCTGCTCGGGGTGGCGCTTTCTTTTCAGGCACTCGGTAGCGCTGTGGCGCAGGACGGTCCGATCCGTATCGGCGAGATCAACAGCTACACCGGTCCGCTTGCGGCCTTTACGGTGCCTTACCGGCATGGCTGGGAACTTGCCGTTGAGGAAATCAACGCCATGGGTGGTGTTCTGGGCCGACCGCTTGAGGTGATCTCTCGCGATGATGGCGGCAAGCCTGCCGATGCGATCAAGTTCGCCGAAGAACTGGTCCGGCGCGAGAATGTGGACCTGCTTGCCGGCACTTTCCTGTCGAATATCGGCCTCGCCGTGGCGGATTTCGCGAACCGCAACAAGACATTGTTTGTTGCCTCGGAGCCGCTTTCCGACGCGCTCGTCTGGTCAAACGGCAACGCCTACACATTCCGGCTGCGCCCCTCCACATACATGCAGGCCGCGATGCTGGCCGAGGAAGCCGCCAAGCTTCCCGCCAAGCGCTGGGCGACGGTCGCGCCGAATTATGAGTACGGGCAGTCTGCCGTGAAGGCCTTTCAGGACGTCCTGAGCAGCCTGCGACCGGATGTGGAGTTTGTTGAGGCCCAGTGGCCCGCGCTCTTCAAGCTGGATGCCGGTGCCACGGTTCAGGCCCTCGAGCGGTCCAAGCCCGATGCAATCTTCAATGTAACCTTCTCCATTGATCTGGCGAAGTTTGTCCGTGAAGGCCAGCTGCGGGGCCTGTTCAAGGACCGTGAAGTTGCCAGTCTGCTGACCGGCGAGCCGGAATATCTTGATCCCCTGAAGGGCGAAACCCCGGAAGGCTGGATCGTGACGGGTTATCCCTGGCAGGCGATCGACACGCTCGAACACGCAGTCTTTCTCAATGCCTATCAGGACCGCTTCGGCGACTATCCGCGGGCCGGGTCGATCGTGGGTTACAACACGATCCTGACCATCGCTGCGATGCTCGAAAAGGCTGGCTCGACCGATACAGAGGCCATGGTGGCCGCGATGAAAGACCTGGATGTCGACACCCCGTTCGGGAAGATCACGTTTCGTGCGCTCGATCATCAGTCGACCATGGGCGCCTATGTCGGACGTACCGCGTTGCGCGACGGGCGTGGTGTGATGGTTGATTTCCGCTACGCGGATGGTGCGGACTACCTGCCGGACGACGAAACGGTTAAGAAGCTGCGTCCCGACGGATAAGGCCCTGCAGCTCTAGGGCTGCGTTCGGGCGCTGGAGATAGTGTTGAGCTTTATCGTCGCCCAGGCAATTACCGGACTGGCCAGTGCTGCCTCGCTGTTCCTGATCGCGGTCGGATTGTCGATCGTGTTCGGGGTGACGCGGGTGGTGAACTTCGCCCATGGGTCGCTCTATATGCTGGGCGCCTATATCGCGTTCAGTCTTGTCAGCGTGATGGGGGACAGTTTCGGGGGCTATCTGCTGGCCTTGCTGATTGCCGCGCTGGCCGTCGGGCTCATCGGTGCGGTGATCGAAACCACCCTGTTGCGCCGGATATACAAGGCGCCCGAGTTGTTCCAGCTGCTTGCAACCTTTGGCGTGGTCCTGATCGTACAGGATGCCACCCGCAGCCTGTGGGGCCCCGATGACCTGTTTGCCCCGCGTATGCCCGGGCTCGACGGCGCGATTGATATCTGGGGACATGCCATCCCCAGCTACGATCTGTTTCTGATCGGGATCGCATTCGGGGTTCTGGGCGGGCTTT
>JAURLR010000359.1 GCA_030831135.1 Alphaproteobacteria bacterium | reverse complement strand
GAGATTGAGCTTCAGCGCCTCGAGATGCACCACATAGAACAGCGCCATGTAGGAGATCACGGCCGGGAACAGCGCCGCACGGACAACATCCAGATACGGAATGCCGATGATGTCGGCCATGATGAAGGCCGCGGCCCCCATGATCGGGGGCATCAGCTGGCCATTGGTGGATGCTGCAACCTCGACCGCACCCGCCTTGTAAGCCGGCAGGCCGACTTTCTTCATCAAGGGGATCGTGAAGGTGCCTGTCGTGACCACATTGGCAATCGAAGACCCGGAGACAAGCCCGGAGAGCCCCGACGCCACCACGGCAGCCTTGGCCGGGCCGCCGATCTTGTGCCCGAGACCCGAGAAGGCGACATCAATGAAATACTTGCCCGCCCCGGCCCGGTCGAGAAGCGATCCGAAGAGGACAAACAGGAAGACAAAGCTGGTCGAAACGCCGAGCGGAACACCGAAAATACTGGTGTCGGTCAGGTACATTTCAAACACGAAGAATTCATAGGTGGTGCCGCGATACCGCAGGATATCGGGAACCCAGGGCTCGCTACCCACAAAGGCATAGATGATAAAGACGATGCAGATCGCGCTGAGCGCCACGCCGAGCGCTCGCCGTGCGGCTTCGAGCAGCAGAACAATCAGGATCGTCCCGACGACCACTTCGCGGGTGCCACCAAGGCCCCCCATGGCCTGCAGATCGTCCTGATACACAACGAAAAACAGCGAAGAACCCGCTGCAACGACGGCCAGAACCATATCCGTGATCGGGACAAATGTGCGGTTGGAACGTTTGGGCCGCAGGAACGGGAAAACCCGATGCAGCGTCCGGGCCCAAAGGGACGGGTTGCGATAATCGTATGCGGGGAAAGTCAGGAAAACGAGGGCGAGGGCAAAACCCAGATGCCAGGATCGCGCAAAACGGGATTCGACGGGCACTTCTGCGATGTAAAGCTGGAAGAGCGACCAGGCCACACAGAGACCGATGATGACAGCCACGACAATCCGGTTTTCCGGGCTTCGTGGCCCGCTCTCGGCTTCGGCAATGAAGTCGCGTTCGGCTTCGGTTTGAGCCGCATCGTCAGCTGTCGTGTTCTCCGAGCTCACCCCATACTCCCCCGTAACGCGGTCAACCACCGCATCGTCGTTCCCGCGAAGTCGGGAACCCATTCACTCAGGCAGTTGCCCCGTCGGGCATCGGCGTCCTTGGATGTCCGCCTGCGCGGGCATGAAAAACCCGGAAACCACCATGCACATACTTCAAGGGCGGCACCCGAAGGTGCCGCCCGATCAGGACCCGGCTACATCCAGCCGCGTTCCTTGTAGTACTTCATCGCGCCCGGATGGATCTGGGCTGAAAGCCCGCCCAGCATGTCCTTCGGCTCCAGAACACGGAAGGCAGCATGGGTTTTCTTGAGTTCCTCAAGGTTCTCAAACACTGTCTTGGTGTAGTCGTAAACCAGTTGGTCATCGACATCCGCGCTGGTCACAACTGTCGCCTTCACAGCGTAAGTCTCGAACGGACCGACACCCTTGACCATATCTGCCGGATACTTGGCGAGCACATAATACGGCTTGTCCGAGATGAACGCCTTCACCGCATCGGAATTGAGGTCGAGGATCTTGATGTCGGTCGAGTTCGCCGGCTCCTCGATCGCCGCACTCGGCATGCCGACCGTGTAGACAAACGCATCCACCTTCTTGTCGACCAGCGCACGCGAGGCTTCACCCTGCTGCAGGCCCTCGGCCTTGATGTCCGTGTCGGGATTAATGCCGTAAAGCGGCAGGAAGTCCATGGAGTTGCCACGCTGGCCCGAGCCCGGGTTGCCGATATTCACGGTCTTGCCCTTGAGGTCCTCGACCGAGTTGATCCCCGCATCCATGCGGGTCACGAGCAGAACGGCTTCAGGGTGCATGGAGAAAACACTGCGCAGGTTTTCGACCGGCTTGCCTTCCCAGTCTGCGCTCCCGTTGGCGGCCTGCCAGTTCCGGTCAGACTGGGCAACGCCGAAATCGAGCAAGCCACGATCCACCGCGTTGATGTTGAAGACCGAACCCAGCGCCGGACGACCGACGCAGTTGTACTTGCCGCCCGAATGCTTGTTCATGATCTGACAGGTCTGCAGCGCAACCTGATAGTAAACGCCGGTGACCGAACCACCGCCGATCAGGATATCGCGCTGCTGCGCGCTGGCATCGGGTGCATGGACCGACATTCCGCCAAACGCCATGACGGCTGCCGCGGCGACCGACAGGATTGAATTCCGGTAATTGGACATGAGCTCTCCTTTTCCCTGAATGTTGTCTTGTTTGCCATCACACGCGAACGAGTGCGCCGACTGTTGCATCATGCACTGCCACGACGATGACTTGACCCAAGTCTGTCACAGGTTCCCCGGGATGGCACCCCATTCGGATCATCTTTTCGGATGATGGTCCGGATGGCCGAAACGGCCTCCAGGGCAATTTCAACCGGGCAGGCCCGCAATCGCGGCATCCACGGCATCACCAAGGCGGTCGACAACCATACCCACGTCATCGTCGGACAGGATAAAGGGCGGTGCGAGCAGGATATGATCGCCGCGCAAACCGTCTATAGTGCCGCCACCGGGATAGCACATCAGGCCCCGCGCCATTCCCTCGGCCTTGATCCGGGCATGGAGCTTGTGCGCCGGGTCGAACGGTTCTTTTGTGGCGCGGTCCCGCACCAGTTCCAGCCCGCGAAAGAATGTCCGGCCGCGCATGTCACCCACATGGGGGTGATTGCCGAACCGGTCCTGAAGGCGTTCATCGAGCACGGCACCAAGCGCCTTTACCCGCGCCATCAACGCCGGGGATTGCAGCTTTTCCTGCACCACAAGTCCCGCCGCACAGGCTGTCGCGTGTCCGATGAAGGTGTGGCCATGCTGAAAAAATCCCGATCCGTCATAAAACGCCCGGAATATCTTCTCCGCCATCAGGACAGCTCCGATCGGCTGGTATCCCGCTGCCAGCCCCTTGGCCACGGTCACAATGTCGGGAACAACACCATCCTGCTCAAAGGCATAACGCGACCCCGTCCGGCCCAGACCACACATGATCTCGTCGAGTATGAGCAGGACCCCGTGCCGGTCACAGACCTCGCGCACCTTGCGAAAATAGCCCTCAACCGGCTCGACCGCCCCCGACGTCGCACCCACAACGGTCTCGGCGACGAAGGCAATGACCCGTTCGGAACCCGCGCGCAAGATTTCGGCATCCAGCTCATCGGCCAGCCGGGTCCCCAAGGCGTCGTCGGATTCACCGTCCTGGCGTTCGCGATAGGCGTAGCAGGGCGTGACATGACGCGAATCCGCCATGATCTCGCGGAACGGCGCGCGCCGCCATTCATTGCCCCCCACCGAAAGCGCGCCCAGCGTATTGCCGTGATAGGATTGGTGGCGGGCAATGAAGATCGCGCGATCGGGTTCCCCGATTTCGATGAAATACTGACGCGCCATTTTGAGCGCAGCTTCCATCGCCTCCGAGCCACCCGAGGTAAAATAGACCCGGTCCAGCCCATCGGGTGCGCCGGCCACCATGCTGTCGGCCAGCGCTTCCATGGGTTCGTTGGTGAAAAAGGCGGTATGGGCAAACGGCATGGCCGCGCTCTGCCGGTGGATCGCGGCAATCACATCCTGGTCGCTGTGCCCCAGACAAGAGACAGCCGCGCCCCCGCAGGCATCCAGATAACGCTTGCCGTCGCGGTCAATCACATAGGGGCCGTCGCCAGCCACCGCAAACGGGAGCCGGCTATGGGCATGCCGGTGCAGAACGCGTGAATCCGGTCGTGGATCGGTGTCCGACGGGTCAGAAGGGGTCACTGAAATCAGGACCGCCCATGTTCCTGCGGGCGCGGCAGCTCGATCTCTCCATCGGCGTCCTCAGCCAGTTGTCCCGGCATCGGCTTCCGATCAGCCTCGGTCCAGTAAGCCCCGAAACTCTCGAGCTGATGTTCGCTTTCGGTCACACGTGACAAGGCATCCTGACCGCCTTGCGCCAGAATCTGCGCCACAAGGACCTGTGACACTGTCATTGCGGGCACAACCGACTTGAACAGTGCCGGTGTGTCGGTTCCCACCAGAAGAAGGTGGCGGGTCAGCGCGGCCAGCGCGGCCAGCGGCGACACCAGACTGACGGTGATCGCGACAATCGTTGCCCCGTGTTTCGCGCCATATTCGGCGGCATCAATCGT
>JAURLR010000358.1 GCA_030831135.1 Alphaproteobacteria bacterium | reverse complement strand
GATTGCACAAGTCCTGAATCGAGGTCTCGGCCAGTTGGGCCATGCAATCCTCGGAAAGCTGACGCCAGAGCGGGCGCACGACCTCGGTGCCCAGCGGCGATCCGTCATGTTCCTCGACAGGGTCGGCGCGGGATTCCATCTCGTTGATGACCTGCACGATATCGGCCAGCGTGATTCGCCGTCGCTCCCGGGCGAGGCGATAGCCGCCGCGCGGGCCACGCACCCCGGTCAGCACCCCGGCCCGGACCAGGTTCTGTAGCACCTGTTCGAGATACCGGCGGGGGATGCCCTGCCGGCGCGTGATCTCGCGGCTTTGCACCGGGTTGGCGCTGGCGTGATAGGCGATGTCGAGCACCGCCTCAATGGCGAACAATGTCTTGCGGGAAAGCCGGAACATGCGCCTCAGGCCTTGTTGTTTGATGTACCGGTCGCTGTACCGGTGGAGCCAAAACCGCCGGCGCCACGCTCGGTTTCAGGCAGCTCGGACACTTCGTCCCAGACGGCCTGGGTGACCGGGGCGACAACCATCTGGGCGATCCGCATGCCGCGGGTCACAGTGAAGGCTTCCTCGCCATGGTTGATGACGATCACACTCACTTCGCCGCGATAATCCGCGTCAATTGTGCCCGGACTGTTGACCAGCGAAATGCCGTTGCGCAGGGCGAGCCCTGAACGGGGTCGGATCTGGGCTTCGTGGCCCGGCGGCAGGGCGATGGCCAGACCGGTGGGGATCAGGTGCCGGGCACCCGGGGCAATCTCCACATCCGTGCCGATTGCCGCGCGCAGGTCCATTCCTGCAGCATCTGCGGTTTCATAGGATGGCAGGTCCAGATCGGCCCCGTGGGGCAGGCGGGTGACGGAAACAGAAACACTCATTTGCCCGCTCCAAGTTGTTCGGTGATGCGATCCGCCAGGCGTTCGGCCACATCGGTTTTCGACATGCGTGGCCAGTCCTCGACACCGTCGGCGCTGATGAGATGGATTGTGTTGTCGGCGCCGCCGAAGGTGCCGGTTTCCGGCGAGACGTCATTGGCGAGAATCCAGTCGCACCCCTTCTTGTTGCGCTTGGCCTGTGCATGGGCGACCACGTTCTCGGTTTCGGCGGCAAACCCGATGACAAGGCCCGGCCGGGTGTTCGCAGCAGCAGCCAGCGTCGCCAGAATATCGGGGTTTTCGGTCATTTCGAGGGTCGGGACACCGGTTCCCGTCTTTTTCATTTTCTCACCGGCCTGCTGGGCAACACGCCAGTCGGCCACGGCGGCCGCGCAGACAGCCACGTCGGCGGGCAGGGATTTTTCGCACGCGGCCAGCATTTCACGGGCACTTTCGACCCGGATGATGGTCACCCCGGCCGGGTCTGGCTGGTCGGTCGGGCCGGAGACAAGCGTGGTGATGGCACCACGCCGGGCCAGCGCGGCGGCAATCGCATGGCCCTGCTTGCCCGAGGACCGGTTGGCGATATAGCGCACCGGATCGATGGCTTCATGGGTCGGGCCACTCGTGACCAGCGCGCGGCGGCCCGAAAGCGGCGCGCTGTCTTCAAAAAAATCCGATACCGCGTCGGCGATCTCGTTCGGTTCGGCCATCCGGCCCGGTCCGAACTCGCCACAAGCCATGTCGCCTTCGACGGGTCCGACAACGTGGACGCCGCGCTCCTGCAGGGTCGCCAGATTGGCCTGAGTGGCCGCATGGGTCCACATCCGCACATTCATGGATGGGGCGACCATCACATCCTTGTCGGTCGCGAGCAGCGCTGTCGTGGCGAGGTCATCGGCCATGCCGTGGGCCATCTTGGCCAGGATATCGGCCGATGCCGGGACGACCAGCAGCAGATCGGCGTCACGGGAGAGCTGGATATGCCCCATCTCGGCTTCATCGGTCAGGGAAAACAGGTCGGTATAGACCTTGTCCTCGCTCAGGGCCGACAGCGAAAGAGGGGTGACGAATTGCGCGCCACTCTTGGTGAGCACGCAGCGCACGGATGCCCCGCGCTCCCGCAGCCGCCGGATCAGCTCCAGACTTTTATAAGCGGCAATCCCGCCGCTGACGATCAGCAGGATTCTTTTGCCATGCAACATCGTGTTTGCCTCCACACCCCGACCGTCATGGTAGGGTAACCGGTAAACTACGGAAAACTGTTGTAATTAGATAGGGTGAACGGTCAGGTCCGGCAAGCCCGAATTGGGGCGAATGCGGTTAGTCCGCCAGCGCAATAACAGCCAGCACGGCCGTCACGCCGATTGCCAGCCAGAGTGGCCATTTGGGGGACGAGGTGTTCCGCAGGTCGAGGGAGAGACGGCCTTCGGTGATGGTCCGTGCCGCCTTTTCCACCGCATGGACCGCCTCGGGCAGGCGCTGGACGGCGAGTATGGTATTCGCCGTGATCTCGGCCAGTCGGGCTTCCGGGCCGCGATGTTCGCGCATCCATTCCTCGATCAGGGGCAGGGCGAGCTGCCACATGTTGAGTTCGGGTGCGAGGCGACGACCGACGCCTTCGGCGATCAGCATGGTCTTCTGGAGCAGCAGCAGCTGTGGCTGGGCCTCCATGTTGAACCGCTCGGACACCTGAAACAGCTGGGCAAGCAGGCGGGCAATCGAAATTTCATTGGGGGGACGGTCGAAGATCGGCTCGCCAATGGCCCGTATGGCCTGCTGGAAGACCTCCCGGTCGGTGTCGGGCGGGATGTATCCGGCCTGAAAATGCACATCGGCCACCCGGTCATAATCACGGGTAATGAAGCCGAGCAGCATATCGGCCAGAAAATAGCGGGTCGGCCGGTCGATCCGGCCCATGATCCCGAAATCGACCACGCAGAGCGCGCCATCGGCCCGCACAAAGGCGTTGCCGGGGTGCATATCGGCATGGAAGAAGCCGTCGCGAAACACCTGCAGGAAGAAGGATTCCGAGGCTTTTGCAACGACCGCCTCGAGATCGTGACCGGCCGCCACGAGGTCGTCGACATCGTGGATCGGAATGCCGTCAATCCATTCGGTTGTCAGAATCCGGCGTCCGGTGCGTTCCCAATCCACGACGGGAACCACATACATCGGGTCATCGAGGAAGTTGGCGTGGAGTTCAGAGGCCGCAGCACCTTCCATGCGCAGATCCATCTCCCAGCGCAGGCTGGCCGCGAAGGTTTCCACCGCCGCGATCGGTTTGAGGCGGCGCAGGCGGGGCTGGGAGCGTTCGGCCAGACCGGCAATCCAGCGAAACAGGTCCAGATCGCGCTCGATGGCGGCCTCGATACCCGGGCGCAGAATCTTGACAGCGACGGTGGCGAATTCGTCCTCGCCGTCGCTGTCGTCGTCGCCCGCCGGGTCTTCGGCAGATTGCGTCTCGTCCGCGGCTTCAGGCGCCGGGCGCCGGACCTTCGCGATGTGCACCTGTGCGATGGAGGCCGCGGCGATGGGTTCATTCTCGAACGCCTCGAACAGAAGCTCGACGGGCTGGTCGAATTCGGCCTCGATGGCGGCGCGGGCCTGGGCGCTCGAAAACGGCGGCAGGCGGTCTTGCAGGCTCGACAGGTCGGCCGCGACGCTCTCGCCGACCAGATCGGGGCGCGTGCTGAGCATCTGGCCGAACTTGATGAAGCTGGGGCCAAGCGCTTCGAGCGCCTTGGCCAGCCGCTCTCCGGGCCGCAGGCCGCGGACACTGCGTGCGGTGCGAAACCCCGAAAGCAGCCGTGCGGCAAACACCAACCCACCCGTGGCGGGCAGCCAGTCGGCCGGGAAGAGAGCATCGTAGCGCGCGAGTGTGCGGGCAATTCCGAGCAACCGGAACAGATTTCGCAAGGGGCGAAACATGGGCCTAGATCCGGCGCGCGCTGTGAATGGCGGCAATGCCGCCCGACAGGTTCTGCACCTTCACCTGTTCCAGCCCGGCGTCCCCCATCAGCGCTGCGAGCTTCTCCTGATTGGGGAACTTCCGGATGCTTTCGGCCAGATAGCGGTAGGCGGCCTCATCCCGGGCCACATAACGCCCCAGCTTGGGCAGCACCGAAAACGAGTAGCGGTCATAAATGTCATCGAGGACCGGCAACACGACCTGGCTGAACTCGAGGCAGTAGAATTGCCCCCCCGGGCGCAGGACACGGCGCGCTTCGGCCAGGGCGGCGGGGATGTTGGTCACGTTGCGAAGGCCGAAGGCGATCGTGTAGACGTCGAAACTGGAATCGCTTGCGGGTACGGCTTCGGCATCGCCGCAGACCCAGCGCAGACCGCTTTTGGGGCCCAGGATGCCCTTGTCGATGGCGCGCGCCTTGCCGACCCGCAGCATGTCGGGATTGATGTCACATACTGTAATGGTCGATCCGGGCCGGGCTTTTTCGCGGATGCGGAAGGCGATATCGCCGGTGCCGCCCGCCACATCGAGAAACCGCATATCCGGGCGAAACGCGATCCGGTTGACGAAGGAGGCCTTCCAGGCCCGGTGAACGCCCAAGCTCATCAGGTCGTTCATCAGGTCGTAGCTGACAGCCACGGACGAAAAAACATCGCGCACACGCGCGCTTTTCTCCGAGACGGGGACGTCCTGGAAGCCGAAATGCGTGGTGTCGTGTGCCGGTGTCGGGTCAGGTTCGGGCATAGTGGGGGGACCATATCGGAGGAAGCGGTTGGGCGGCAAAGGAAAAGCCGCCGCCATGCAAGCGCTTATCGTCGCAGCGGAACAGGCGTAGACTGCGCAGCCTCTCTTCCTGAATTGATCCGCGATGCCCGAACTGCCTGAAGTCGAAACCGTCGTCCGCGGCCTGCGCCCCGCCCTCGAGGGCAAGCGTATTGCCCGGGCTGAAGCGCGCCGCCCCGATCTGCGCTTCCCGCTGCCCGAGAATTTCGCAGCCCGGCTGACCGGGCGCACGGTCCGGGAGGTGGTGCGTCGGGCGAAATACATCCTGATCCGCCTCGACAATGGTGAAACCTGGCTGGCCCATCTGGGCATGTCGGGCCGTTTCACGGTTTCGCCTGGCGCTTCCGCGTCGTCGGGTCAGGCCGGGCACAATTCCGGCTGGGCGCTGGCCGAAAAACATGATCACGTGATTGTGGAAATGGCCGATGGCGGGCGTGTCGTGTTCAATGATGCCCGCAGATTCGGCTACATGGATATGATCCCGCCTGGCGGCGAGGCCGCGAGCGTCCATCTGCGTATGCTGGGCCCGGAACCATTGTCGGCGGCGTTTTCGCCCGACTATCTGGCTGAAACGCTGCGCGGCAAGCGAACCCCGATCAAATCGGCCCTGCTGGATCAGCGGGTTGTCGCCGGGATCGGCAATATCTATGCCTGCGAAGCCCTGTGGCGTGCGGAAATCAGCCCCCAGCGCAGCGCGCATACGATCGCGGGCGGGCGGGCAATGCGTCTGGTCGGGGCTGTCCGGTCCGTGCTGGATGATGCCATCGCGGCGGGTGGGTCCTCCTTGCGTGATTATGTGCAGACGGATGGCGAGTTGGGCTATTTCCAGCACAATTGGGGGGTATATGGACGGGAAGGAGAATCCTGCTCTGCCTGCCGCGCTGACGTCCATGACGAGTGCAAGATTAGCCGGATCGTGCAGTCGGGCCGCTCCACTTTCTATTGCCCTCGACGGCAACGCTGAGCTATGAGCGGGGCAATGCTGCTACGCACAAAATTGCTCGGGATCGCGACCGCCCTGTTTCTGCTGACAGGTCCGGGCCTTGTTGGTCCGACCAAGGCCGAATCCACCTATCTGGCTGATATCGATGACCTGCCACTCGCACCGGGCCTGTTCGAAGACCCCAATGCACGGGTTTCCTTTGACAAGCCGGCCGGGCGGATCGTCGAAGCCGCAGCGGCGGGCGACACGACGCCTCAGGATGTGCGCGGATTCTACACCCAGACCCTGCCGGGGCTCGGCTGGGTGCCGCGTGGCCCCGCGCTCTGGGAGCGCAATGGCGAAAGCCTTGCAATCCAGATCACGCCTGACGGCCCGCCCGTGGTGGTCCGCTTCTCGATTGCCCCGATAGACTGACCGGCGCGCGCAGGCTGGTTCGCCACACACGAATTCAAACCAAGGAGGCCCCCATGGCCTATGAGAACATCGAAGTCGAATCCCAGGGTCATGTCGGCATTGTCCGGCTCAATCGCCCGAAAGCCCTGAATGCGCTTTGTGATGCATTGATCGCCGAGCTGGGCCGTGCCTTTGACGATTTTGAGGCCGATGACAATATTGGCGCGATCGTCCTGACAGGTTCGGAAAAGGCCTTTGCGGCTGGCGCGGATATCAAGGAGATGGCGGGCAAATCCTATATGGACGCCTATCTCGAGGACTTCATTACCGATGGCTGGGAGCGTGTCACTGTCTGCCGCAAGCCGGTCATCGCGGCTGTGGCCGGGTATGCGCTCGGCGGCGGGTGTGAGCTCGCCATGATGTGTGACTTCATCATCGCGGCCGACACGGCCAAGTTCGGCCAGCCGGAGATCACCATCGGTACCATTCCCGGCGCGGGCGGCACCCAGCGCCTGACGCGTTTTGTGGGAAAATCCAAGGCGATGGAAATGATTCTGACCGGCCGGATGATGAATGCCGAGGAGGCCGAGCGGTCCGGGCTGGTCAGCCGTGTCGTGCCCGCCGCCGATCTGATGGAAGATGCGATCAAGACCGCCGGGACGATCTGTGATCTCTCCCGTCCGGTTGTGATGTTGGCAAAAGAAGCGGTAAACCGGGCCTATGAGACCACTTTGGCGGAGGGTGTGAGGTTTGAGCGCCGGGTTTTCCACTCGACCTTTGCCACCGAGGACCAGAAAGAAGGCATGGCCGCCTTTGCCGAGAAGCGTCAGCCGAACTTCAGGCATCGCTAGATTGGGGTGCCGGCGCGGGAAACGCGCCGGAATTCCAATTGTTTGCGCCTTGACGCCCCATTGAGGCAGGTCTATATGCTGCCGCCACTCCTAAACGAATTCGAGAACAAGCATGGCCAATCATCATTCTGCAAAGACGCGCATTCGCAGGGCCGAACGCCGCACGGTAATCAATGGCGACCGGCTCGGTCGGGTCCGCACCAGCGTGAAGAAGGTCGAGACGGCCATCGCATCTGGTGACAAGACGGCCGCGCGCGACGCATTGAAGTCGGCCCAGCCGGAACTGCATCGTGGCGCGCAAAAAGGCGTCATGCATGCCAACACGGTTGCACGGAAACTGTCGCGCCTGTCAAAGCGTATCAAGGCCATGGCCTAACCCACCAGAGCCTTTGAGTTTTTTCGAGCCGCGCCCGATCGGGCGCGGTTTTCGTTTGTGGATTGGTCGCCGGAGACCGACGAAATTTTCGTGTTTTTTATAGATTCTGTCGTTTGACCAGTTGCAGCCTTGGTCCTGTCACGTTATCTTCTACTCGCCTTTCAGGATCGAGAAATAATAAAACAAAATACTCGGTCGGCAAATTCGACATCCATTACGAGAGAAAACTTAGAGAGATTAGGACAATTCAATAAACCCCAGTCCTCCCGAGATATTTTTTCCAACCGCAAGTAATAATCCGCAAATATCAGGTAAAATAGAGTAATTCTTGATACAATAATGCGGCTGCTGATCGAGTTGGTTGTAACGTCTCTATCCGGGTTTTTTCTACACAAGTGCTTTCGTTTTGGGTCGTGCGCCGAGTGCTCTTCGGGGTTCTCTTGAGCGGTGGGGGTGGACAGTGGCGTGTCCTTGGAGGTGTTTCGCCGACGACATTGTGTGTTGTCCAAAAACAGGTATCAGGCGGCTTCTGCAATCGGGCAGGTGCCACCGTTGAACGGTCGTGATGCGTGAGGGTTTCCTGGCGGGGCCGCGTATTGAAGAATGAATTTGATTTTTTATGGAGTGTTTCGCCAGATGGGAGAGCAGTGGGGGCAAACCGACGGATCGTTGACCGAACAGTGGGCGCGGGTGCGTGCACAGTTGCGGTCCGATGTCGGTGATGCAGCTTTCAACAGTTGGCTCAAGCCGCTGACGCTGGGGGACTTCCATGGGGGGCGGCTGCGCGTTGCCGTCCCGACCCGGTTCATGCGGGACTGGATCGAGCAGAATTACGCCGAACGCCTGGGCGAGTTGTGGGCGGCGCAGAATGACGGCGTCAAGACGGTCGAGGTCATCGTGGAGCCGACGCAGACGATTGTGCAGCCTGCCGGTGCGCCGCCGCGCCAGCCCCTCGCGCAACGCGTCGAATCCGAAGCCGCGCCGCGTGGTGCCAATGGCGGATCGATGGCCTCTTCGACCATGCCTGCGGGTGGTGATCCTGCGCTCGAAGACGTGCGCGCGGTGATCGATGCACGCTTCAAGTTTTCGAACTTTGTCGTGGGTCGCTCGAACGAGCTGGGTCATGCTGCCGCCCGGCGTGTGGCCGAATCCAAGACAGTGCCGTTCAATCCGTTGTTCATCTATGGCGGTGTTGGTCTGGGCAAGACCCATCTGATGCACGCCATTGCCTGGCATATCACGGAGCGCGAGCCGGGTCGGCGCGTCCTCTATATGTCGGCTGAAAAGTTCATGTATCAGTTCATTCGCGCGCTGCGGTATCGCACCATCATGGATTTCAAGGAGCAGTTCCGCTCCGTTGACGTGCTGATGATCGACGATATCCAGTTCATCGCGGGCAAGGATTCCACCCAGGAAGAATTCTTCCATACCTTCAATGCGCTGGTGGACCAGAATCGTCAGATCATCGTGTCGGCCGACAAGTCGCCGTCTGATCTCGAGGGCATGGAAGAACGCCTGCGGTCGCGTCTTGGGTGCGGGCTGGTGGCCGATATCCATCCGACGGATTATGAGCTGCGGCTCGGCATTCTGATGGCCAAATCCGAGCAGACCGGGGCCGATATCCCGGACAAGGTGCTCGAATTCCTGGCCCACAAGATCACGTCGAATGTGCGCGAGCTGGAGGGTGCCCTGAATCGCATCGTCGCCCATGCCACTCTTGTGGGGCGCGCGGTGACCCTGGAGACCACGCAGGATGTCCTGCACGACCTTCTGCGGGCCAATGATCGTCGGGTGACGATCGAGGAAATCCAGAAGCGCGTGGCAGAGCATTTCAACATTCGCCTTGCCGACATGCATTCCGCACGGCGTGCGCGTGCCGTCGCGCGCCCGCGTCAGGTGGCGATGTATCTGGCCAAACAGCTGACGTCACGGTCGCTGCCCGAAATCGGCCGGAAATTCGGCGGACGGGATCACACGACGGTGATGCACGCGGTGCGGAAGGTCGAGGAATTGCGCTCGGCGGACACCGGATTCAACGAAGATGTGGAGCTGTTGCGCCGCATGCTGGAGATTTGATCCACCGCTTTGCGGAGGGGTTTCTCTAACCTGTTGAAATAGCGAAACGATTTATCCTGCCTCCGGTGTGATGTGCAGGCCGAAAGGCCTGACGAATCACCATCGTTTTGCTATACTGAACCACTGTCAGAATTCTCACGGATTCATCGGAATTCCGGGCCTTCGAGAAAGGCCTCCGGGATGGTCTGGAGATTATCCCGAACCTCCACCATCCGTATGACCGGGGACACAGAGGAACAAAAAAGAATGAAGCTGACGATAGAGCGCGCGACCCTCCTCAAAGCGCTGGCCCATGTGCAAAGCGTTGTTGAGCGTCGCAACACCATCCCGATTCTTGCCAATGTCCTGCTGGATGGCCAGAACGGCGCGTTGACCCTTACGGCGACGGATATGGATCTGGCGATTACGGAAACCGTTCCAGCCGAGATCGGTCAGGCGGGTGCCACGACCGCGCCGGCCCATACGCTCTATGATATCGTCCGCAAGCTCCCTGACGGGGCGCAGGTCGAAATCGAGACGGATGCCTCGGCGGCCCAGTTGCTGATCCGTGCCGGCCGTTCCAAGTTCAGCCTGGCGACCCTGCCGGTTGAGGATTTCCCGACCATGAGCGGCGGCGACTTGCCCAACACCTTCTCGCTGGAAGCCGAAGAGTTGCGCACGCTTGTGGACCGCACGCGTTTCGCCGTGTCGACTGAAGAAACCCGCTATTATCTGAACGGCATCTATCTCCATGCCGCAGATCATGAAGGCGCCAGTGTGCTGCGCGCGGTTGCCACGGATGGGCACCGGCTCGCGCGGGTGCAACTGCCGATGCCCAGTGGCGGTGAAGGCATGCCTGGTGTGATCGTGCCACGAAAGGCCATCGGCGAATTGCGCAAGCTGATCGACGAGACAACCGACCCGATCGAGATCGCCCTGTCCGATACGCGAATTCGCATGACCTTCGATGACGCTGTGCTGACGTCCAAGCTGATCGACGGCACCTTCCCTGACTATGAGCGGGTCATCCCGGTCGGCAATGACAAGATCCTGTCTGTGGACCGGGGCACATTCGCGCAGGCTGTGGATCGTGTCTCGACGATTTCGTCGGAGAAAAGCCGGGCCATCAAGCTAGCGGTCGGGAATGGTCTTCTGACCCTTTCGGCGACCAGTGCCGAGAACGGAAGTGCGACCGAGGAGCTTGAGGTGAGTTTCGCCCACGATCTGATCGAGATCGGGTTCAACTCACGCTACCTTCTGGATATCACCGCGCAGATCGAAAGTGACGGCGCCGAATTTGTGTTTGCGGATGCTTCATCGCCGACCATTGTGCGCGATGGCGGCGATATGAGCGCGCTTTATGTGCTTATGCCGATGCGCGTTTAGGCGTGCATGGTGACAATCACCACCAGCCCAGACTTCGATTCAGGTTCTGTTCTACCTGAAGCCACGTCGCGATCGGGTGCTGCCCATGTGTCCCGTCTGGACCTGACCGGTTTCCGGAACTACGCCGCGCTTCGCCTCGATGTCGGGCCGGGCCCTGTGGTGCTTACCGGTTCAAACGGGGCCGGAAAGACCAATCTGCTGGAAGCCCTGTCGTTTTTCGCGCCCGGGCGCGGTATTCGCAAAGCGCCTCTGCCCGAAGTCGCACGGATGTCGTCAGGTGTTTCGGCGTCTGGCTGGGCGGCAGCGATTCAGGTCTCGGGCGCTGGCGGCACCACGTCCCTGGGGACCGGTCTCGAAGCGCGTGCCACTGGCGGTGCCACCCGCCGCGCCGTCCGCATTGACGGCGAGCCGGCACGCGGACAGGCGGCTTTTGCCGAACATCTTTGCGTGGTCTGGCTGACGCCGGATATGGATCGGCTGTTCATGGAGGGTGGCACCGCGCGCCGCCAGTTCGTGGACCGGATGGTCTACGGTTTTGATGCCGAACACGCCCGCCGGTTGGCCACTTACGAGCAGGCCATGCGGGGACGTCAGCGTTTGCTGCGCGACAATGTGGGTGACACGGCCTGGCTGGCCGTCGAAGAAGAAACCATGGCGGCCACCGGTGTTGCCCTGGCCGCCGCCCGGCGTGAGGTTGTGGCCCGGCTGAATGCCGCGATTGCGGTCGAGGAAAGTTTGCGTGAAGCGCCGTTCCCGCGTGCCGGGCTGGCCTTCGAGGGTGAAGTCGAATCCTGGCTCGATCACGGACCCGCACTGGACGCCGAAGACCGCCTTCGGGAAGTTCTGGCCCGAGGTCGCGCGCGCGACGGTGAGGCTGGCCGTGCCCTTCATGGCGCGCATCGCAGCGATCTGGCTGTCCACCACCGCGGCAAGGATATGGCGGCGGCCCTGTGTTCGACGGGCGAGCAGAAGGCGCTTTTGATCGCCATTGTTCTCGCCCATGCCCGTTTGCTGGGTTTGGCACGCGGTGCCACGCCGGTGATCCTGCTCGACGAGGTCGCGGCCCATCTCGATGAAGGCCGCCGCGCGGCTTTGGCCGAACGTATCCTCGGCCTTGGCGCACAGGCCTGGCTGACAGGTACGGACACCAGTCTGTTTGAGGCCTTTGCCGGACAGGCACAGATTTTTGAAGTTTCATCCGGTCGTGTCAGTTCGATCTGACATGCAGCGGATATCAGGAGAGACCCTATGAGCGATGCGCCCGAAAATGTCGAAGGCATCAGTGTCGAAGACGCTGCCTATGGTGCCGATTCCATCAAGGTCCTGCGCGGGCTGGACGCGGTGCGCAAACGCCCGGGCATGTATATCGGCGATACCGATGATGGTTCGGGCTTGCACCACATGGTCTATGAAGTCGTCGACAATGCGATTGACGAAGCGCTCGCCGGCCATTGCGATACGGTCACCGTCACCCTCAATCCCGACGGCTCGGTGACAGTGGTTGATAACGGTCGCGGTATCCCGACCGATATTCACGAGGAAGAGGGCGTGTCGGCCGCGCAGGTCATCATGACCCAGCTGCATGCGGGCGGAAAGTTCGACCAGAATTCCTACAAGGTGTCCGGCGGCCTGCACGGTGTCGGCGTCTCGGTGGTGAACGCCCTCTCGCAATGGCTGGAGATGCGAATCTGGCGCAACGGCAAGGAACACAAGCTGCGGTTTGAGCATGGCGAAGCACAGGGTGACCTCGAGATTACCGGTCCGGCGCCCGATGCAGACGGCGCCCCGCTGACGGGGACCGAAATCACGTTCATGCCGTCGCAAGAAACCTTCACCATGGTCGAGTTTGACCGCGATACGCTTGAGCATCGCATGCGCGAACTCGCCTTCCTGAATTCCGGTGTGTCGCTTGTTCTCACCGATGCGCGTGGCGTCGAGCCTGTGGTGACCAATCTGTTCTACGAGGGCGGACTGAAGGCCTTCGTGCAGTATGTCGACCGCAACAAGCAGGGAATCATGGGAGAGGTGATCCACGTCACCGATGAAAAAGACGAGATCGTCGTCGAGGTCGCCCTGCAGTGGAACGACAGCTATCACGAGACGATGCTGTGCTTTACCAACAATATTCCCCAGCGCGATGGCGGCACCCATCTGGCCGGATTCCGCGGCGCGCTGACCCGCACCATCAACAGTTATGTGCAGGCAAGCGGCCTGGCCAAGAAGGCCAAGATCGCCATTTCCGGTGACGACGCCCGCGAAGGGCTGACCTGCATCTTGTCGGTGAAGGTGCCCGACCCGAAATTCTCCTCCCAAACCAAGGACAAGCTGGTTTCTTCAGAAGTCCGCCCGGTGGTGGAATCGATCGTTGGTGACCGGCTGGGTCAGTGGTTCGAGGAACACCCGGCCGAGGCGCGTACGATCATCGACAAGATTGTCGAAGCCGCCGCCGCCCGGGAAGCCGCCCGCAAGGCGCGGGAACTGACCCGCCGCAAGGGCGCGCTCGATATGGCCTCCCTTCCGGGCAAGCTCGCCGATTGCCAGGAGCGCGATCCGTCCAAGGCTGAGCTGTTCATCGTCGAGGGTGATAGCGCGGGTGGTTCGGCCAAGCAGGGCCGTGATCGCAAGTCGCAGGCTGTCCTGCCATTGCGCGGCAAGATCCTCAATGTGGAGCGCGCCCGCTTCGACAAGATGTTGTCCTCGGTTGAAATCGGCACATTGATCACCGCTCTCGGAACCGGGATCCGTGATGATTTCAACATCGAGAAGCTGCGCTATCACAAGATCATCATCATGACTGACGCTGACGTGGACGGGTCCCATATCCGTACACTTCTGCTCACCTTCTTCTATCGTCAGATGCCCGAGATCATCGAGCGTGGCCATCTCTATATTGCCCAGCCCCCGCTCTACCGGGTGCAGCGGGGCAATTCGGCGGTCTATCTGAAGGACGACCCCGCGTTGGAGAATTACCTGATCGATACCGGTCTCGGCGATGCGGTTCTGCAGATGAGTGACGGCAGCCAGCGTTCGGGTGCTGATTTGCGGGCGTTGCTCGATACCGCCCGTGATGTGCGCCGCCTGACCGAACCGTTGACGGTGCATCTGCCCAACGCAACTGTTGTCGAGCAGGCCGCGATTGCCGGCGCGCTTGATCCCGAACTGCTGTCCGACGCGGAAAACGCCCAGGCGGCGGCGGAGTATATCGCCCGGCGTCTGGATGCGCTGGAGGGCCAACTCGAACGTGGATGGCAGGGATTCTACGACGAAAAGGACGGCTCGCTGGCCTTCGAGCGTACCTTACGGGGCGTCTTGACCCGTCTTGTGATTGATCAGCGCATCATCAATTCGTCAGAAGCGCGTGGATTGAATGCCCGCATCGTGGAACTTCAGTCCAGCTTTGCGCGACATTCAACGCTGGTGGCCAAGGATGCGGAATTCGTCATCACGGGCCCGCTGTCGCTCCTCAAGGCTGTGTTCGAGGTCGGACGCAAAGGTATGTCGACCCAGCGCTACAAGGGTCTGGGCGAAATGAACCCGGACCAGCTTTGGGAAACGACCCTCGACCAGAATGTGCGCGCCCTGTTGCAGGTGCGTGTGGCCCAGGCGGATGCTGCCGGCCACATCTTCGAAACTCTGATGGGGGACGATGTCGAGCCGCGCCGCAATTTCATTCAGGAAAATGCGCTCAAGGTCGCCAATCTGGACGTTTAGGATTCGGCTGGTGTTTCGCCACAATTCTGCCCCGCCTGTGGGTCAGGTTCCGCGCCCATGAGCAAGACACCATCACGTAAGCCCAACGGCAAATCCAACAGCAAAGCCGGTTCCAAACCCCGTGGCAAGGCTGCCAGACCCGCCCCGCGGGGGCGCCGGGGATCGGCGAAATCCGCCATAACCAAGAAGGCACCTGCCGAACAACGGTCGAGCCTGCTGTGGCGGGCGACCAAATGGTCGCTGGTGCTTGGGATCTGGGGCACCCTCGTCCTTGGCGGTGTTCTGGTCTGGTTTGCCTGGGATTTGCCGTCCGTCGAGGAACTGGCCCCGGCAGCCGAAAAGACCCGCCGCCCGGGGGTCACGATCCTGGCGGCCGATGGTTCTCTGGTCGCGGGTTATGGTGACTTGTACGGCCAGCGGCTAACCGTCAACGAATTGCCGCCTGAGCTGGTGCAGGCGGTTATCGCGATTGAGGACCGGCGGTTTTTCGAGCATCCCGGCGTGGATGTGCGAGGGTTGTTGCGGGCGACCGTAGCCAATGTTCTGGCCGGGGGCGTGGTGCAGGGCGGTTCGACCCTGACCCAGCAATTGGCGAAAAATCTGTTCCTGACGCCCGAGCGTTCGCTCAACCGCAAGATCAAGGAGTTGATTCTCGCTCTCGCACTTGAACACAAGTTCGAGAAGGATGAGCTCCTCACCATCTACCTGAACCGGGTTTACCTGGGCGCGGGCACATATGGTGTGGAAGCTGCCGCCCAGAGGTTTTTCGGGACGTCAGCGCGCGATGTGGACACCTATCAGGCCGCCGTCCTGGCGGGTTTGCTGCGCGCGCCCTCGCGCCTGAACCCGGACAATGATGCGGCTGCGGCGCACAATCGTGCGGTGACGGTTCTTTCGGCCATGGTGGATGCGGGATATCTCAAACCCGAAGAAGCCCAAACCATTGCTCGGACCCGGCAGCCGGGGCGCGGCAATGCAGCAACGCCCCGCCCGCGCGTGGCGGGCGAGACCCGCCGGTATTTCGCCGACTGGGTTCTCGACCGTGCGGCCGGTTATGCGGGGCGCCGCGGGGCTGACTTGTCGGTTGAAACAACTCTGGATCCCCGCCTGCAGGCACTGGCCGAGGCTGCGGTCGCCGGAATCGATTCCAAGGGCGCGCAGGTCGCGCTTGTGGCCCTGCGTGACGACGGGGCTGTTCTCGCCATGGTCGGCGGCAAACGCTACAGCGCGAGCCAGTTCAACCGGGTCACGACAGCCTTGCGGCAGCCGGGATCGGCGTTCAAGCCG
>JAURLR010000357.1 GCA_030831135.1 Alphaproteobacteria bacterium | reverse complement strand
GCGATTGCGGTTCTCGCGGGGACGCAGGTCCAGGACGGTGGACGCAGAATCGCCGTGCTCGGCGACATGCTTGAGCTCGGCGAAACCGCCCCCCAACTACACGCCGCGCTGGCACGCGACCTCGAATCCAGTGACATCGATCTTGTGTACTGCGCGGGTCTGCACATGCACGAACTCGACGCCGCTCTTCCCGCAAAAATGCGCGGTGCCTACGCCACGGAATCCCGCGACCTGATTACCGCCTTGCAGAGCAGCATCGCGCCGGGAGACGTGGTGATGGTGAAAGGCTCGCTCGGCAGCCGGATGGCCGTCATCGTGGATGCCCTTTCAGCGATGAACACCAGCACGGTTGCCTGCCGGGAGGTGACCCATGCTGTATAATTTTCTAGGCCCTCTCGCCGATGAGTTCATTCTCTTCAACCTGTTCAATTCATTGACGTTCCGGGCCGGCGGCGCGGTCGTGACCGCATTGGTTGTGTCCTTCCTGTTCGGCCCCATGATCATTGGCTGGCTCAAGCAGCAACAGCCCGGCGGGCAGCCGATCCGCGAAGACGGACCGCAAGGACATTTCAAGAAGGCCGGCACCCCGACCATGGGCGGGTTCCTGATCCTCCTGGCGATCATCGTCAGCACGCTCCTCTGGGCTGATCTGCGCAACGGCTATGTCTGGGCTTTGCTGCTGATCACGATCGGCTTTGGCGCCATCGGGTTTGCCGACGACTACCAGAAGCTCACCCGATCCCACTCCAAGGGAATTCCCGGCTGGGTACGTCTTCTCGCTGAAATCCTCGTGGCAGGTGTCGCGACATTCTGGATCATGCAGCTCACGCCGGACCCGATTGCCACCGGACTCGCGCTGCCATTCGTGAAGAACTTCCTGATCGACCTCGGCTGGTTCTTCATCCCGTTTGCCATCTTCGTGATTGTCGGCGCATCCAACTCTGTCAATCTGACAGATGGTCTTGACGGTCTGGCCATCGTCCCGGTGATGATCGCGGCTGGCTGCTTCGGTCTCATCACATATATCGCGGGCAATGCGGTTTTCGCGAACTACCTGCTGATCTTCGCCGTTCCCGGTGCGGGTGAACTGACAGTCTTCTGTGGCGCCCTGATCGGCGCGAGCCTTGGTTTCCTCTGGTTCAATGCCCCGCCTGCCATGGTGTTCATGGGCGACACGGGATCGCTTGCCATGGGTGGCGCGCTCGGCGGCATCGCCGTTGTCACCAAGCACGAACTGGTGCTCGCCATCATTGGCGGGCTCTTCGTCCTGGAAACGGTTTCCGTGATCGTCCAGGTCGCATCCTTCAAGATGACCGGCCGTCGCGTGTTCAAGATGGCCCCCCTCCACCACCACTTCGAGCAGAAGGGGTGGGCCGAACCGACAATCGTCATCCGGTTCTGGATCATCGCCATGGTGCTGGCCCTGGTGGGCCTCGCCACACTGAAGCTGCGGTGAGACGATGAACGGATCCGCCACACATGATCGCCTCGACCTCTCGGCCTTCCAGGGCCGGGACATTGCCGTTCTGGGACTTGGCATTTCAGGTCGCAGCGCTGCGACAGCACTGCACCATGCCGGCGCAGACGTGATGGCATGGGATGACAGCGCCGAGCGCCGCGACGTGATCGCTGCGGCGGGTCTGGAACCGGTCGACCTGATGGAGGTCGATTTCTCGACTGTCGATGAACTCGTCCTCAGCCCGGGCATCCCGCACGGCCATCCGCACTCCCATCCGATCATCGAACGGGCGCGCGCGGCAGGCTGTGCGCTTGTCTGTGATCTGGAGTTGTTGACCCGCATCGAGAGCGACGCCGGGTATATCGGAATCACCGGCACCAACGGAAAATCGACAACCACAGCCCTGATCGGGCACATCCTGTCTAAAACCGGTACCGCCAACGCGGTCGGCGGCAATATTGGCGCACCGGGCCTGGACCTGCCTGCCATGGGTGCCTCGGGCGTCTATGTGCTGGAAGTGTCCTCCTACCAGCTCGAATTGATGCCCACGGCCGTCTTCGACGTTGCCATTCTGCTCAACATTACGCCGGACCATCTCGACCGGCATGGCGGCATGGACGGATACGTCGCCGCCAAACGCCGGGTGTTTCGAGGTCAGAGATCCGGCCACACCGCCATTATCGGCATTGACGACAAACCCTCGAAGTCGATTTTCGAGGATCTGCACCATTCGAGCGATGCCACCGTGGTTCCGCTGTCGACCCGCGAAGCCTGCCCGGGTGGCATCTATATCGACAAGGGCTGGCTGATTGACGATCGTCACGGCGACGCACAGCCTATCCTTGAACTCTCAAGCCTTGAAACACTGCCCGGCGCACACAACGCCCAGAATGTCGCGGCAGCCTACGCCGCGAGCACCGTGATCGCAGGCGATGACGGCGAAGCGAACCGCGGCGCGATCATCGCCGCAATTCGCTCCTTCCCCGGCCTGGCTCATCGCCAGGAACTTGTCGGCTATCGAAATGCCGTACGTTTCGTGAATGATTCCAAGGCAACGAATGCCGAAGCTGCAGCCCATGCGCTGGCGGCCTACGACAACATCATCTGGATCGCCGGGGGTATCGCCAAGGATGGCGGGATTGCTTCCCTTGACGGGTTGTTCGACCGTATCCGGCACGCATATCTGATCGGCACGGCAGCGAAGGATTTCGCCAAGACCCTGGATGGACGGGTTCCAACCACGATCTCGGGCGACCTCGATACCGCCGTGGCCGATGCCGCGCGTCTTGCGGGCGATGGACCGGCAACAATCCTGCTGGCCCCTGCATGCGCCTCCTTTGATCAGTTCACGAGTTTCGAAGCCCGCGGCGACGCCTTCAAGGCGGCCGTCACGGCACTTGCGGGTTTCACGCCCCGTCAAACCGGAGGTGTGGCATGACCCCGTTTACCCGCGCCGATACATCAATTCTTGGCCAGTGGTGGTGGACCGTTGATCGCTGGAGCCTTTTCGCCATCGCCGCACTGATGGCGTTTGGCGCATTGCTCGCGGCCGCATCCAGTCCGGCTGTCGCAGAACGGATCGGCCTCGACGCGCTCTATTTCATCAAGCGCCATTTCATGCTGCTGCCGGTTTCCGTCGTTCTGATTGTCGCGATTTCGGCGCTGACCCCCGTTCAGGTCCGGCGCTTCGCCGTGATCGCCTTCCTCGGCTGCATCGTCCTGCTGGTGGCCACGCTGCTCCTTGGCACAGAGATCAAGGGTGCCCGCAGGTGGCTCTCCCTCGCCGGGTTCTCCCTGCAGGTGACCGAATTTGTCAAGCCGACCTTCGCGGTTGTTGCGGCATGGTTGTTCAGCGAAGCCGCTCATGATCCGCGCTTTCCCGGTCGCATGATCTGCACCGGTCTGTTTGCACTCGTTCTCGGCCTTGTCATTGCCCAGCCCGATCTGGGTCAGGCGGTGGTCATCTCTGCGGTTTGGATGGCGCAGTTCTTCCTCGCTGGGCTGCCCATGTGGCTGGTGGCGGGGCTGGTTGTCCTCGGCGTTGCCGGGATCGTCGGCTCCTATTTCACCCTGTCCCATGTGGCCAGCCGCATCGACCGGTTCCTCGATCCGGACTCCGGCGATACCTATCAAATCGAGCGCAGCATCGAAGCCTTCTCCAGCGGCGGCCTGTTTGGCCGGGGCCCGGGCGAAGGCACGGTCAAGACCGTCCTGCCCGATGCCCATGCCGATTTCGTCTTTGCCGTCGCGGGCGAAGAACTCGGACTTCTGGTCACGCTGATCATTGTCGGGCTGTTCGCCTTCATCGTGCTGCGCGGACTGGCCCGGGCGATGTCCGAGCACAATCTGTTCATTCTTCTCGCCGTGTCCGGGCTGCTCGTGCAGTTCGGCATCCAGGCGCTTATCAACATGGGTTCGAGCCTTCAGCTGATCCCGACCAAGGGCATGACCCTGCCCTTCATCAGCTATGGCGGATCTTCGCTTCTCGGCATCGGGATCGGTTTGGGCATGACCCTCGCCCTGACCCGGCGCCGATTGGGCGCGGAGGGGCGATGACATGAGCAATCTGCATCGTCCCATACTGATCGCAGCTGGCGGCACCGGCGGACATATGTTCCCCGCCGTCTCGCTTGCCAACACCCTGACCGCACGCGGGCGCGCGGTGATGTTCGTCACCGATCCGCGCGGCGCCTCCATCTCGACCGAAGTTCTCGGGCTCTCTGACGCGGTCGCACGTCACACAATTTCGGCGCGCAGCCTGTCGGGCGGCATCAAAGGCGCGGCTGCCGGTGTTGCTGCGTTGACCCGCGGGTTCCTTGAATCGCGCCGGCTGATCCGCGAACACGACCCGATCATCGCGGTGGGCTTTGGCGGATACCCGACCGTCCCGCCGATCCTTGCGGCCGGCCTCGCCGGATTGCCGACCGTCATTCACGAACAGAACGCGCTACTCGGACGCGCGAACCGGCGTCTGGCACGCGGGGCAGCAGCTTTCGCCCTGAGCTTTGCCCAGACCCAGCGGCTCAAATCCAGCGGGCATGCGCGTTCCACCGTTGTCGGCAACCCGGTTCGTGCTGAAATTGCAGCCCTTGCCGCACGACCCTATACGCCACCCAGTGGCGTCATCGATCTGTTGATCGTCGGCGGCAGCCAGGGGGCACAGGTCTTCTCGAAGATCGTACCGACGGCGTTCAAATCACTATCAGCACCACAGCGCGCCCGATTCCGGATTGCCCAGCAGTGCCGGGCTGAAGATATCGAGGCGGTGCGTGAGATCTACGCGTCGTTGAATATGCCCGTCGAGCTCCAGACCTTCTTTGAAGACATCCCCTCGCGCCTTGCCGCTGCCCATCTTGTTGTCGGGCGTTCGGGCGCATCGACCGTCGCCGAGCTGACAGCCGCCGGTCGTCCCGCACTCTATGTGCCCTACCCGCATGCGGTCGACGATCATCAGACGGCCAACGCCCGTGCGGTGGAAGCTGCAGGTGCCGGCTGGGTCATGGCCCAGAGCGAATTCACACCGGCGGCAATGGCCGGCTGGCTGGAAGCGGCGCTGGAATCCTCCGAAGCACTCGCGCGGGTGGCATCCGCAGCACGCACACTCGGCCATCCCGATGCGGCAGACCGTCTGGCCGATCTGGTCGAACATCTCATTCCGGCCAATGGCAACGGGAACGATCGCCACGAGCCTGTCATGCGGGAGGCAGCAGAATGAGAACGCTTCCCCTTGATATCGGCATGATTCATTTCGTCGGGATCGGCGGCATCGGCATGAGCGGAATCGCCGAAACCCTGAACGCGCTGGGCTACCAGGTGCAGGGCAGCGATATCTCCGACAATGCCAACGTGAACGCCTGCGCGACCTTGGCATCGGGGTCGAAGTCGGACATCGCGCAGAGAATATCGAGAAGGCCACTGTGCTGGTCGTATCCACCGCTGTGAAAGCCGACAACCCGGAAGTCGTCGCCGCGCGGGCGCGTCTTGTCCCAGTGGTCCGACGCGCAGAAATGCTGGCTGAACTGATGCGCCTGAAATGGTCCATCGCGGTCGGCGGCACCCATGGCAAGACCACCACCACTTCCCTGATTGCCTGCATGCTGGATGCGGCGGACTTTGATCCGACCGTCATCAATGGCGGCATCATTAACGCCTACGGCACGAATGCCCGGCTGGGTG
>JAURLR010000356.1 GCA_030831135.1 Alphaproteobacteria bacterium | reverse complement strand
TCGCCGAGGCGCCCGCCCCCGGCGAGACCCGCACCCGGCGGACGCGTCCGATCCCGATCGAGACGTAACCCGGACCGGCAAGAGAACATGACCGATACACAAACAGCCCCGCTCGACCCGGAAGCGCGGCAAATCCGAATTCACGGCCCCGATGCGTTTGAAGGCATGCGGCATGCCGGCAAGCTGGCCGCAGAGACCCTTGACCACATCACCCCGCTGGTTGTCCCGGGTGTGAGCACCGAGGATCTGGACCGCGCCTGTCATGACTTTATCCTGGACCATGGGGCGACCCCGGCCCCGCTGGGCTATCGCGGGTTTCCCAAATCCATCTGCACCTCGGTCAACCATGTGGTCTGTCATGGCATTCCCGGTGAGAAAAAGCTGGCCGACGGCGATATCGTGAATATCGACGTGACCGTCATCCTCGATGGCTGGCATGGCGACACCAGCCGCATGTTCAATGTGGGAAAGGTCAAACGTCTTGCCGAACGGCTCGTGAACGTGACCTTTCAGGCGCTTTGGGAAGGCATCAATGTTGTCCGGCCCGGTGCGACACTTGGCGATATCGGCCATGCCATCCAGTCCTATGTCGAGGCGGAGCGGTTTTCCGTCGTACGTGACTTCTGTGGCCATGGCCTCGGCCAGGTCTTCCATGACGCGCCGTCGGTCCTGCATTTCGGTACGCCGGGCACCGGCGCAGAGCTGCGCGAAGGCATGTTTTTCACCATCGAACCGATGGTCAATACCGGCCGGTTCGACGTGAAAATTCTCGGGGATGGCTGGACCGCCGTAACCAAGGACCGTTCGCTTTCCGCCCAGTTCGAGCACTCCATCGGAGTGACCGCCGATGGATGCGAGGTCTTCACCCATTCCCCGAAGGGATGGGACCGCCCGCCTTACGACTAGCCGCTGCATGTGACACCGCCATGGCCGAGACCGACGACCGCAAGGGACACAGAGATCGTTTGCGCGAAAGGTTTGCGTCGGATTACGGCGCATCGATGCCCGACTATGAGCTGCTGGAACTGTTGCTGTTTCACGCCGTACCCCGGCGCGACACGAAACCGCTGGCAAAACGCCTGATTGATCGTTTCGGCAGCCTTGCAGCCACACTCGCGGCGGATGCGGCAGCCATCCAGACCGTCACGGGGTCCGGCCCCGCCGTCGCAGGCCTGCTCAAAGCCGTGCATCAGGCCGGGCGGCGGCTTGCTCTGGAAGATATGCGCGCACGGACCGACCTGGGGTCCTGGGACAATGTCATCGCCTGGTGCCGTGCCGAACTGGGCCACCTGCCCCGGGAAAGTTTCCACGTGCTGTTCCTCGACCAGAAGAACGGCCTGCTGGCGGCAGAAGAACAAAGCCGGGGCACCGTGGACCAGACATCGGTCTACCCGCGCGAAGTCGTGAAACGGGCACTTGAACTCAACGCCAAGGCGCTCGTGATGGTCCACAACCATCCCTCGGGCGACCCGACCCCCAGCGGCGCGGATATCGAGATCACCCGTGCGGTCGAAACCGCAGCGCAGGCGCTGAACATTGCATTACATGACCACGTCATCGTCACCCGAAACGCGCATACGAGCCTTCGGGCGCGTGGCCTTATCTAGGACGCGCACTCACAGTCGCAATCCGCTGCTCAGACAGCGGCAATCATGACGATGGTCAGCACGAACAAACGACGACAGACACCGGGCCAGCGGTTGTGTCGCTTGAAGATCGTTCGTCGGGCCGGGATCGTACCAGCGTGTACCAGAGACATCACATTCCTCGCCTTATGCGTGTACCCCAGAATCGCGCGCAGGCCGTTAAGGACGCGTTAACGTCACAAAACGGTAATATCGCATTCAACATCCCAGCGAATCGGTGGGATTACAGACGGTATTCGGGATCTTCCTTATCGAGAACTTCACAGATTGCGGCCAGATGACCTTCCCCGTAGGTCGCATCACTGAGAATCTGGTTCTTTGTGGCTTGCACCAACTGGCTTGGAATTTCGCGCAACGGTAGTCCTGTGCTCATGGCCAGAACCTGATTTTCACAGGCGCGTTCGAGGTAATAGAGATCATCCCAGGCGTTTGCCAGCGACCGCCCGACGACAAGAATTCCGTGATTGCCCATAAACATCACGTCACGATCACCCAGTGCCTCCGAAATCCGGTCCCCCTCGTCATTGTCCAGGGCCAGTCCGTTATAGGCGTCGTCGTAAACGATACGGTCGTGGAACCGGACACAGTTCTGGTTGCACATATGGAGCCGCTGGTCTTCCAGGCTTGTCAGCGCCGTCGCATAGGGCATGTGGGTGTGCAGGACACAACGGGCATGGGGAACGGCACGATGGACCCGCCAGTGGATATAAAGCGCGGTGTCCTCGACCCGCCCCTCACCTTCGACAATCTCACCCTCGGCGTTCAGCAGCATCAGGCTGCTGGCCGTGATCCGCGACCAATGGGTGCCATGTGCATTGATCAGAAACAGGTCATCCCGGCCCGGCACCATCAGGCTGAAGTGGTTGCAGATTCCCTCGTGAAACCCCAGCCGTGCCGCCCAGCGAAAGGTGGCGGCCAGCGTGGTTCGCGCGTTCTGGATATCGGTTGCAATGCTCATTATGGTTCCGCGTGTTTGCTGATGACCCGATCCGAAGCAAACTAACCGTCCCCGCGCCCCGCCCGCAACGCCCGACTCGCCTTGCCGGGGTATCACTCGCTCGCCTATTTTGACGCGAAATTCCCACGAAGGTTCACGACGCTCATGATACCCCGCTACAGCCGACCCGAAATGACCGCCATATGGGAACCGGAGAACAAGTTCCGCATCTGGTTCGAAATCGAAGCCCATGCCTGTGACGCGCAAGCCGAACTGGGGGTGATTCCCAAATCAGCCGCCGAGGAAGTCTGGAAAAAGGGCGCGTGGGAGATCGACCGGATCGATGAAATCGAGCGCGAAACCCGCCACGATGTCATCGCCTTCCTGACCAACCTTGCCGAACATGTGGGAGACGACGCCCGTTTCGTGCATCAGGGCATGACATCATCCGATGTGCTCGACACCTGCCTGTCGGTACAGCTGGCGCAGGCCAGTGACCTTCTTCTCGCCGACCTCGACGCGCTGCTCGCCGCGCTGGAGAAACGCGCGCGCGAACACAAGAACACGGTCTGCATCGGGCGCAGCCACGGCATCCATGCCGAACCGACCACCTTCGGCCTGAAGCTTGCCGGTCATTACGCCGAGTTCGCCCGCTGCCGGGATCGCATGGTCGCCGCGCGGGCAGAAATCGCCACCTGTGCGATCTCCGGTGCTGTCGGCACTTTCGCCAATATCGATCCCGCCGTGGAGCAGCATGTCGCCGACAAGATGGGACTGACCATCGAACCGGTTTCGACCCAGGTGATCCCGCGCGCTCGTCACGCGATGTTTTTTGCCACCCTCGCGGTGATCGCCAGCGCCGTCGAACGCCTTTCGGTGGAAGTGCGGCACCTGCAGCGAACCGAAGTGCGCGAAGTCGAGGAGTTCTTTGCCGTCGGGCAAAAGGGTTCCAGCGCCATGCCCCACAAGCGCAATCCGATCCTGACCGAGAACCTGACCGGGCTGGCCCGTGTGGTTCGCGCCGCCGTTGTGCCCGCGCTTGAAAATGTCGCGCTGTGGCATGAGCGGGACATCTCGCATTCCTCCGTGGAACGCATGTTCGGCCCGGATGCCACGGTCACGCTCGATTTTGCACTGGTGCGCCTGACCGGCGTGGTCGAGAAGATGATGATCTATCCCGACGCCATGAACGCAAATCTGGAAAAGCTTGGCGGGCTTGTACACTCCCAGCGCGTTCTTCTGGCCCTCACCCAGGCCGGTCTGAGCCGCGAAGACTCCTATCTGGCCGTCCAGCGGAATGCCATGAAGGTCTGGGCACTGCCCGAGGCCGAGCGCGAAGGTGTCTTTCTGTCCTTCCTGCAATCCGATGCGGAAGTCGCAGCGAAGATTTCAGCCGAGGACCTCGCGGCCTCCTTCGACATGGGCTACCACACCAAGCATGTCGACACGATCTTCGCCCGCGTCTTTGGCAGTGCCTGAACAGGGCAAAGATGAGTGACGACCGCCTCCCCACCGAACTCTGGGTGAGTGCGGGTCTGCACCGCTGTTCGCTTGAGGCGGTGCCGGCCGTGGTCATTCACAAGGGCGAAAAGAACTCCGGCACCGTGATGCTGAAGCTCGACCGGCGCGACCGGGGATATCTGATCCTGACCCAGTCACGCGACCTGGACGGCAAGCTGACATGGTTTCCCGTTCAGGAGGGCGCAGCCCTGACAAGCGCCGAGGCCACCGCCTATGTGGAACGCGCGGTGTCGCGTGACCCCGACCTCTGGGTGATCGAGATCGAACACCGCGAAGGCTGGCACCCTTACGAGGATTTTTAGAAGAGCCCGACAAGCATCCTTCGAGACGGGCCCCTGTCCCGAAGAGCCGCCGAAAGTGGCGTCTCGAAGGGGCCCTCCTCAGGATGAGGATGTTTGGTAAAGCACGGGCCTCATCCTGAGGAGGCGCGAAGCGCCGTCTCGAAGGATGCTCGGGAAGGCGTCTGTTTATACGCCCTTTTCGATCTGCTGAACGGCGGTGCCCATCAGATCATCCATGTGCTTGCGCACGACATGCTCTGATGTGTCGAGACCTTTGGCCTGAAGGTCGCCATGGACCTTTTCCAGCACATCTTCATCGCCGGGACGCTCGAAGTCGGATTTCACGACTTCCTTGGCATAAGCTTCCGCATCCGGACCGGTGATCCCCATCAGGTCAGCCGCCCAAAGCCCGAGCAGCTTGTTGCGACGTGCAGTGGCCTTGAATCTCAGCTCCTCGTCACGCTTGAACTTGTTTTCAAAGCCTTTTTCACGATCGTCAAAACTCGCCATTTCTCAATGCTCTCCGGGTTGCGGACTTGCCGTTTATTGTTCTCCCATAGATATAGTGCTGCAACCCGCCAGTTTGAATTGAAATCTCATGTGTACATTCATCATTCTTCGCCGCCCCGGCCATGACTGGCCGGTGCTGATCGCCGCCAACCGGGATGAGATGACAGACCGTCCCTGGCAGCCGCCCGCACGTCACTGGACTGATCGTCCTGATGTTGTCGGCGGACTGGACGAACTGGCTGGCGGTACCTGGCTGGCGGCCAACGACACCAACGTCGTGGCTGCCGTGCTGAACCGGGAAGGCTCTCTGGGGCCGACCACGGGCAAACGCTCGCGCGGCGAACTGGTTCTGGACGCCGTGGATCATCCCGACGCCTTGATGGCTGCGGAAGCCATGGCCGAACTGGACGGGCGCGCCTACCGGTCTTTCAACCTTATGATTGCGGACAATCACAACGCCTACTGGGTGCGCGGAACCGAGGATGCTGCGGTCACCGTGCACGAGGTGCCCGCCGGGCTGCACATGATCACGTCGCGCGAGATCGATGATACTGACAGCGTGCGGATCGGGCGGTTTTTGCCGATGTTCCAGAATGCCGCAGAACCCGATACAGAGGCTGGCGACTGGTCCGACTGGGAAAACCTGCTGCGCACCCGGCTTCAGGACGACGAAGAAGACCCACGCGAGACCATGTGCATTGTGACAGACAGAGGTTACGGCACTGTCTCCAGCAGCTTGATCGCCCTGCCCTCAGCCGATCACCCGGATCGCAAGCGGATCTGGAGATTCGCCGGCGGCCGACCGGATGCACATCCGTTTGAGAACATCGCAGACATGGAAACAGACTCATGAAGTCTGCCGCGCCGGGTTAAGCTTCGGCCAACAGCAAATATCAATTCAGGGATCTTTCATGACAAACAATCGATTCGACGTCAGTGACCGTGTGGTGATCATCACCGGTGCCGGCCAGGGACTGGGCCGCGAATACGCCCTGGCCTTTGCCGAGGCTGGCGCAATTCCCGTTCTCGCCGAGCTCAATGCCGAAAATCTGGAAAAGGTTGCCGGCGAGATCGAAGCTGCCGGCGGAACATGTCTGGCCGTCCAGACCGATGTCAGCGACCCGGCATCGACCAAGGCTATGGCCGCTCGCACGCTTGACGCCTTCGGGCGGATCGATGTGCTGATCAACAACGCCGCTGTGTTTGCCGCACTCCCCCAGCGCCCGTTTGACGAAATCCCGTTTGATGAGTGGAACCTGGTCATGCAGGTCAACATCACCGGCTCCTATCTGTGCGCCAGTGCCGTCGCACCGGCTATGCGGACGGCCAGACAGGGACGGATCATCAATGTCTCCTCGGGCACCGTGCCGCAAGGCGCCCCCGGTTTCATGCATTACGTGACGTCCAAGTCGGCGATCATCGGCATGACCCGCGTGCTCGCCCGTGAATTGAGCGATTACAACATCAACGTGAACACGCTGATGCCCGGCTACACGACGACCGAGGTCGATCACGCGAGCATGGATGACAATTTGCATGAATTCATTCAGAGCAAGCGTCTGGTGAAACGCGCGGGCACTCCCGAGGATCTGATCGGCACCGCACTCTTCCTTGCCTCCCCGGCAAGTTCCTTCATCTCCGGTCAGACCATCGCCGTATGCGGCGGCGAGGTCATGATCTAACCGGTTCGACCGACAGCGAGAACGACCATGAACAAGATCGACCTGAATGGACGTCATGCCATCATCACTGGCGGTGCCAAGGGTATCGGGCTTGCCATCGTCCGGCGCGCCTTGGAATCCGGCGCAAAAGTGACATTGTGGGACATCGATTCGGCGCGGATGGAAAGCGAACTGAGTGGCCTGTCGACCGATCAGGTTCGGGGTGATGTGGTCGACGTGACCGATCACGAGGCCATTTCTACGGGCCTTGCACGCGCCATGGCGGCTTTCGGAAATGTGGACATCTTCGTCAACAACGCCGGTGTTGTCGGCACCATTGCGAAAATCTGGGAACAACCAGTCGACAATTGGGAACGGATGCTCAAGCTCAACCTGACCAGCACCTTCCTGTGCTGCCGCGCCATCGCGCCACACATGATGAACAATGGCTATGGCCGGATCGTCAACATCGCCTCGAACGCTGCCAAGATGGGAACCCCCACCAACGCCCCCTATGCCGCGGCCAAGGCCGGGGTGGTCAGCCTGACCAAGACGCTCGCCAAAGAAACCGCCAAGACCGGTGTTCTCGTAAACGCCGTGGCACCAGGCGGGGCGAACACCGAACTTTTCGATGTGCTGTCCGACGAATACCGCACCCAGATCGAAGGGGGTATGGCGCTCGGGCGTCTGGTGGAACCCGATGAGGTTGCCGCCATCGCGGCATGGGCGATGTCCGAGGATTGCTCCTTCACGACCGGCGCTGTCTTCGACATCTCCGGCGGCCGCGCGGATTACTAGGATTGCGGCAGGTCCCCACAAACATCGTCATGCCCGCACGTGTTGCGGGCATCCACGTCCAGAATTCACATGACATATCGACGTGGATGGCCGGAACAAGTCCGGCCATGACAAAAATTGGATGTCAGTACCTCACACCCTTGACGTCGCAGTCCTTCGATACACACGACCGTCCTTGTGGGTAAGTACCACATCAAAGCCCGGTTTTTCGGGAATCCGCGCTGTTTCGCACCGTGATTCGATTGTGAGCAGGCCGCGCGCTTGCTATACCTCGCAAGCCTCGAAACGCCGACTCGCGCGCCCTTCTGACGTGCGCTGAACCCGCGGAAATTCATGACCATGTCGCAACGCAGAAAAATCTATGAAGGCAAGGCCAAGATCCTGTACGAAG
>JAURLR010000355.1 GCA_030831135.1 Alphaproteobacteria bacterium | reverse complement strand
CATCGGGCGTGGTTCGGGAAACCTACAACACCAATGCCAGCGTGGCCGAAAACCTGCTCTTCGGCACCACGGTCGGGGACGTCTTCGACCACAACCTGATGGCGGAGAATGATTATGTGCTCGAGGTGCTGCGCGAGGCAGACCTGATCGACGACATGCTCAAGGCGGGGCGCGAAGTCGCCGAGACCATGATTGAAATCTTTGCGGACCTGCCGGCGGGCCACGAATTCTTCGAACAGTATTCCTTCATCAGTTCCGAGGACCTGCCCGAGTTCAAGACGCTCCTCTCGCGGACGGACAAGCACGGGTTCGAGGACATGCGGCCCGAAGATCGCGCCGCGCTGTTATCCCTGCCGTTTAAGGTCGTGACAGCCCAGCACCGTCTCGGTGTCGTGGATGCGGTATTGCAGGCGAAGATCCTGAAGGCCCGTGAGATTTTTGCCGCCAAACTGCCAGACGACCTGCAGGGTGCCGTCGAGTTCTTCGATCCCGAGCGCTACAACGCGGCGGGCTCGTTGCAGGACAATATCCTTTTCGGGAAGCTGGTCTATGGCCAGGCGGAGGGTGGCCGACGGATCGGTGCGCTGATCGCAGACACGCTCGACAAGCTGGGACTGCGCGGTGCTGTTCTCGAGGCCGGGCTCGAATTCGAGGTTGGCGTCGGGGGCGCACGTCTTTCGACCGGACAGCGACAGAAGCTCGGGATTGCACGGGCGCTGCTCAAGCGCTCGGAACTGATTATCCTGAACGAGACCACCTCGGCGCTTGATCCCTCGGCCCAGGACCGACTGGCCGAAAAAATTCTCGAGGCACGCGGGCGTCGCGGCGTCGTCTGGATTGTGAACCGTGTGACGATGGCGTCGAAATTCGACCGTGTGATCGTACTCGAGGAAGGCCGCCTGGCAGAACAGGGCAGCTTTGACGAACTTGACAAGGATGGGACCGCGTTGCGGAGTTTGCTGGAATCAGCATAGCCGGCAAGGTAACGTGACAGGGGCCCGGAACCGGGCCACCGGGAGACAGAAGACGTGAGCCTGAACGAAGAAGTCGAACTGCTGCGGAATATCCCGCTGTTTGCCAAGCTCGAGCCCTCGAAGCTCAAGCTGCTGGCGTTTACGTCTGAACGGATCACCTATGAGGCCGGGCAGATTCTGTTCCACCAGGGTGATGTGGGGGACGCGGCGTATATCATTGTCGAAGGGTCCGCCTCGGTCCTCGTGGAAACCGGTGGCGGTGAGATCGAGGTGGCCATGCTCGGGCGCAATGATTTCGTCGGGGAAATCGCAATCCTGTGTGACGTACCCCGGACGGCCACGGTGAAGGCGACGGCGCAGACGGTGACCTTGCGGATCACCAAGGATCTGTTTTTCCGTCTGGTGGCCGAGTTCCCTGAAATGTCGGTTGAGATCATGCGCGAGCTGGCCTCCCGCCTCGAACACACGACCCAGCAGTTGCGGGAGGCCCTGGCGAAAAACGTCTAGCGCCGGGTTTTCAGATGAGCCGTCTCGACAGTTTTATCCGCCGCATGCAGGCCCAGCGCGATTGCCTGAACGATGCGGCCCGTCGCCTGGCCGATATACCCGGCCCGGTCCTTGATCTGGGACTGGGCAACGGGCGCACCTTCGATCATTTGCGCGAGATAATGCCCGATCGCGAAATCTTCGTGTTCGACCGGGTGGTGAATTCCAATCCGAAAAGCACGCCGGACCGCGATCATATTTTTCTCGGTGAGGCCGAAGAACAGCTGGCTATCGCGGGCGCACGTTTCGGGCGCACCGTTGCGCTGATCCATTCCGATCTGGGGACCGGCACCGAAGACGATGCAAGACTTGCCGCGATGGTCGTGCCGCTGATCGTGCCGATGCTGCGCCCCGGCGGTATTCTGGTCGCCAACAACCGCTTTCCGGCCGACGCCTGGGATGAACTGCCGCTGCCCGAAGGCGTCCCTGCGGCGCGCTACTTCATGTATCGCGCGAACTAGGCTTAAACACCATTCCGTCATGCGCGGACGTGATCCGCGCATCTTGGGCGCGATGGTGAAAAGATGCCCGGGTCAAGCCCGGGCATGACAGAAATGCTAGAGATCGATATCCACGATCACCGGGACGTGGTCGGACGCCTTGGTCCAGTCCCGGGCAACCTTGATGATCTCGAAGCCGCGCAGTTTGCTCTTGAGCGAGGGCGTCACCCAGACATGGTCCAGACGCCGTCCGCGGTCACCTGCGCGCCAGTCCTTGGAGCGATAACTCCACCAGCTGTAGAGTTTCTCGGGTTCGGGTGCGAAATGGCGCACGGCGTCCACCCAGTCGTGGGCGGCCTGCAGACGATCGAGATGCTCGATCTCCACAGGTGTGTGGCTGACGACCTTGAGAAGCTGCTTGTGGGACCAGACGTCTGACTCCAGCGGCGCGATGTTCAGATCGCCAACCATGATCCGCTTGGCCCGTGGTGTGGCGGTCTGCTGAAACCAGTCGGTCACTTCATTCAGGAAACCGAGCTTGTGGGCGAACTTGTCGTTCTTCTCGGGGTCGGGATCATCGCCGCCCGCAGGGACGTAAAAATTGTGAATCTCCACGCCACCGGCGATCTTCACCGAGATGTGGCGGGTGTCCTGGCGCCCGCACCAGTCTTGCCCGCCGGTTTCCGTGAAGGGCACCTTCGAGAGGATCGCGACACCATTGTAGCCCTTCATCCCGCGCATATGGCGATGGGGATAGAGGTCACGCAGGGCGTCATGGGGGAACAACTCATCGACGACCTTGGTTTCCTGCAGGCAGACGATGTACGGTGCAGCCTGCTTCTCAAGCTGCGCAAAAAGCGGCGCGCGCAGGCGTACCGAGTTGATGTTCCAGGTCGCGATCCGCATCGAGTGGTCTAGCGCACCGTGATTTCGATATCACTCAGCCCGTCGATATGGCCATGCATCTTGTCGCCGGACACGACCGGGCCGACGCCATCGGGTGTGCCGGTATAGATCAGGTCGCCCGGGGCAAGCGTGACCAGGCTGGACAGATTGGCGATGGTTTCCTGCAGGTTCCAGATCATCAGTTTGAGATCGGAATCCTGTTTGGTTTCACCGTTCACCTTGAGCCAGAGATTGCCCTCCGGGAAATGGCCGACTTCGGATACCGGGTGGATATCTCCACAGGGTGCGGACTGGTCGAAACCCTTGCCCATGTCCCAGGGGCGGCCCTTCTCGCGATGGGCGATCTGGACGTCGCGGCGGGTCATGTCGAGGCCGGTGGCATAGCCGTAGACGTGGTCGAGCGCATCGGCTTCGCTGATATTCGCGCCGCCCTTTCCGATTGCGGCCACAAGTTCCATTTCGTAGTGGAAATTGCTGGTCTGGGGCGGGTAGTCGATGGTGCCGCCGGTCGGCACGATGGCGTCGGCGGGCTTGCAGAAATAGAACGGCGGATCGCGTTCATCGCCACCCATCTCGCGGATATGGGCGACATAGTTGCGGCCGACGCAGAAAATGCGGCGGACCGGGAAACGCTTGTTTTCACCGGCGACGGCGACGGACACCTGTTCGGGTGCCGGAATGACATAATCCATTCCTGACCTCTTTCTGAATGCTGTTGTCGTGACTGTCTTTGTAGTGCGCACAGGGTCTGCTTGTCACCGCCCGAAGGCCGATCATCAGGAAAACACCTGTGGGCATAATGGAATGCGGCAGGTCGCGTCAGGCGACGTCGGCGTCGTGTTTGATGCCCATGCGTGCCGCCGCGCGATGCCGGGCGGCATTGCCGAAAGCTTCGAAGAGCGCGCGGTTGAAGGTGTGGGCCTCGGTCCGGAACTCGGCATGCCACTGCACGCCGATCACGAAACCCGGAGCCTCGGGCATGGAAATGCCTTCCACAACGCCATCTTCGCTGACCGCTTCCACCGTCAGGCAATCCGCGACCCGGTTGAGGCCCTGGCCATGGAGTGAGTTCACGGTGATGGCGCGTTCGGTAATTCCCGCGCGCTGGGCGATGTCGGCGAACAGGCCGTTCTCGGACAGGATCACCGGATGGCGCGGGGCGAACCGGTTGGCCATGGTGTCGGTCTGGGGCATGCGATGGTCGT
>JAURLR010000354.1 GCA_030831135.1 Alphaproteobacteria bacterium | reverse complement strand
TGGCGTCATTGGTGTTCTGGCCGTGGGCATCGAGGCCCCAGCCATCGGGAATCGGCGTTCCGGTATCCTGTGCGGCGAGGATCTTGCCCATGGAAACGGTGGCCGTGGACATGTCGAGCAGCATGGGCGGGTGTTCGCCACCCGGCACGGCAATCGCAATCGGGTTTGTGGAAGCACCGGCGGTCTTTGCGCCGTGATAGGCCATCATCGGGCGCGAGGCGGTCATCACGATTCCCGCAAAACCCTGCCGCGCGGCCTGCATGGCAAAATAGCCGATGGCCCCGCCATGGGTGATGTTGCGCACGATGCACCAGCCCACATGACATTCGCGCGCCCGTCCGATGGCTTCGTCCATGGCAGCAGACAGCGCCACGGGACCAGGGGCCCAGTCGGAATCGATGATCGCGATCGCTCCGCTGCGTTTCTCCACCTTGATATTCGGATGGGCGTGGATATTGCCGTTCTTCATATAGGCGGTGTAGCGGGGGATGCGCAGGACGCCATGGGAATCCATGCCGCGCAGATTCGCCCAGATCAGCATGTCGGCCCAGACTTCGGCATGCTCTTCCGAAACGGTGGAGCGCAGGAAGATTTCCTTGGTGAAGGCTTTCAGGTGTTCGGCTGAAACAATGCGGTCATCGGTGCTCATGGCCCGTCCTCGGAAAGATAGGCGCTGGCGCCGGTGGTGGAGGCATCGCGCCGGGGCCAGCTGCCGGCCGCGAGCGCGGCGAGAAAATCGTCGATGGCGGCGTTGAACGCCCCCGGGTCTTCCAGATTGATCAGGTGGCCGGATTTGGGGAAGGTGACAAGACCCGCACTCGGCATGGCCCGTTTCAGGAAGACATTCGTGTCGATACACGGCTCGTCTTCATCGCCGACCATCAGCAGGGTCGGCGTTGTCATGGCTTTGAGTTCGGCTTCAAAGTCATAGAGTGAGGGGCGTCCGGCCTGCACCCGCCGGAGTGTATAAGCCGAGCCCATCGGGGAATGTTCGAGGAAGTGATCGGCAAATTCCTTCCAGCCATCCGGGTTCTTCAGCTTGAGCTGGGTACGGGTGGCACTCGACGCAAAGCCGGGCAGGTTGAGGGAATTCCGGTCGAGAATGGTGTCCGCCAGTGCGCGGGTTTCCTCCAGAAAATGCGCGCGGGTGCCGGGGAACGACCCCGAACCGCCGCTGGCGGCGACAAGGGACATGATCCGGTCGGGATGGGCCAGCGCGAACCGTAGTCCTGTATAGGCACCCATACTCAGGCCGATGATGTGGGCCCGTTCAATCTTGAGTGCATCCAGCAACCCAAGCAGGTCGGCCGTGGCGATGTCCTGACCGTAGGCGTCTTCGTCCTCGGGCACATCAGACGGTGGATAGCCGCGCGCGCTGTAGGTCACGCAGCGGAAGCGGTCCCTGAAGTGATCGACCTGATGCCGCCAGGAGCGGTGGTCGCCGCCGAATTCATGGACGAAGACCAGGGCCGGGCCGTCGCCTTCGTCCTCGACCCAGAGGCGCACGCCGTTGATATGGTGGTGCGCCATGGGGGCTAGAGCTCCGCGCGGACCAGTGCCGCACCGGCGCCCAGCGCTTTCAGTTTGCCCTGGGAGACCTGGCGGGGCAGGGGCACCATGCCGCAATTGGTGCAGGGGAAGATGCGCTCGGGTGAGGTGAATTCCATCGCCGCGCGGATGACCTTGGCGACTTCTTCGGGAGATTCAGCGGTCAGCGTGGTCACATCGATGGCGCCCACCAGAACGTCTTTCTTGCCGTCGAGGAGCTTGATCACTTCCAGCGGCACCCGCGACCCGGCGAACTCCAGCGAGACCTGATCGATGTTGCTTTCCGCCAGGGACGGCAGGATCGCCTCATACTGGTCCCAGACATCGCCGAGTGTGGCCTTCCACTGCAGGTTCGCCTCGATTCCGTAGCCGTAACAGATATGGACCGCAGTGGTGCAATCCAGCCCTTCGACCGCGCGATTGAGCGCCTCGACGCCCCAGGTGGGCACCGCGTCGAGATAGACGTTGAAGGCGGGTTCGTCGAACTGGAGATTATCCACGCCGGCGGCAACCAACTCCTTTGCCTCTTCGTTTAGGATCTCGGCAAAGGCCATCGCCATTTTGGGGCGGTCGCCGTAATGCTCATCGGCGAGGGTGTCGACGATGGTCATCGGCCCCGGCATGGTGAATTTCAGCGGGTGGTCCGTATGCGCGCGGGCGAACTTCACCTCGTCGGCATGGATCGGGCCGCTGCGGCGCAGCTCCGAGACGACTGTGGGGCAATCCGCGTCATAGCGGTCGTCGCGGATTCCGATCCGCGTCTTTTTCTCGAAGTCGATGCCTTCGATCTTCTCCAGAATGCCGTGGACGAAATGCTGCCGTGACTGTTCGCCATCGGTGACGATATCGATCCCGGCTTCTTCCTGATCGCGGATCGCCAGACGGACCGCGTCATGCTTGGCCTCTTCCAGCCGGGCCGGGTCCTGAGCGGCCCAGGGCGCCCAGAGTTTCTCGGGCTCGGCGAGCCAGGCCGGTTTGGGCAGGCTGCCGGTGATGGTGGTTGTCAGCATGTCGGGCTCCCGAATCTGTCTTTTTCCGATCCGCCATCTCAAGTGGCGGTTGGATCATATGCGTGAATGTCGCATCATCACAGGGCAGCGGCTCGACCGCAAGAAACAGAAACACTTCCCGGGGGGAAATTCGATGAAGGTGAATTCTGCGCCGAAAGGCTGGCCCGAAGGAAAGGCGCTCGCCGTCTCCGTCAACATCATGTGTGAAGCCTGGACCGATGAGGCCGCCCCGGGAATTGGTCCCATGGGCAACCCGCTCAAGGCCGGTTATCTGGATACCCAGGCCCGGTCATGGGGCGAGTACGGCATGACCCATGGCGCGCCGCGCCTGCTCGATATTGTCGGGGATCTCGGTGTGCCCTGCGGCACCTATGCCAGCGGCATCATTGCGGAGAAATGGCCCGAGCTTCTCAAGCGCATCGATGCCGACGGGCATTTCGTCGGTGCCCATGCCTGGATGCAGAACACGCTGCCGGTCTATCAGGAGCGCGCCGAGGAAGAGGCAGACCTCAAGAAAGGCGTCGCGCTGTTCGAGGACGTGATCGGCAAGGCACCCAAGGGATTTGCCAGCCCGCGCGGCACGTTCAGCCCGAACACATGTGAACTGCTCGTCGAGAACGGCTTCACCTGGCATATCGATCATTTCAACACCGACCTGCCGTATCTTCTGGACACCAAGGCAGGCCCGCTGGCCGCCGTGCCCTTTACCATGGAAATTAATGACCTGCCGATCTACATGCGCTACGGCAACCCGCCCCAGGTCTATTCGGAAACCCTCAAGCGCATCGTCGACAAATACGACAGCATCGGCCGACCGCCCGCGGTGATCGACATCACGGCCCACGCCCATGTCTTCGGGCGTCCTTATGGTGCGATCGAGTTCCGTGCGGCGATCGAATCCGTCATGAACGTGGACTGGGTCTGGATGACCACCCACCAGGAACTCGCTGCGGCGGTTTCCGCAGAATAGATACTGTTTTGCCTCAGCATCCTTCGAGACGGGCCTTCGGCTCTACTCAGGATGAGGACATTGGTTTTCCCTTAACCCTCATCCTGAGGAGCGAGCTGGGTGCGCGTCTCGAAGGATGCGGAGGCAGGCTAGATACAGCGACCGCCATCGATTTCCATGCAGACGCCGGTGATCAGGGAGGCTTCGCTGGACGCAAGGAAGAGCACGGCGTTGGCGACATCCTGTGGTGTCGAGAACCGGCCCAGCGGGACCGTCTGACGGAAGGCTTCGCGGTTCTCCGGGGTGTCCTCGCCCAGAAATGTGGGCAACAGCGGGGTTTCGCCGGCCACCGGGTTCACGGCGTTGACGCGGATATTGTCTTCGGCCAGTTCGACCGCCATGGATTTGGTGAGCGTGGTCACCGCGCCTTTCGAGGCGTTGTACCAGGTCAGGCCGGGGCGTGGGCGCACCGCAGCGGTCGAGGCGATGTTGATGATGGCGCCACCGCCGGCCTTGCGCATGACCGGAATCGCGGCATTGGCGGTGTGGAACAATCCCTTCACGTTGACGGCGAGGATGCGGTCGAGTTCGTCCTCGTCGACCTCCAGCATGGATTTTCGCTTGTGTGCGACCCCGGCATTGTTCACCAGAATTTCGAGACCGCCATGGGCGGCAACGGCATGGTCGATGAGCGCCTGGACCTCGGCAGCTTTCGTGACGTCCGCCTTGAAGAAGCTGGCGGTTCCGCCTTGGGCGACGATTTCGGACACAACGCGCGCGCCACCTTCCGCGTTCACATCGTTGACCACCACGGCCGCACCCTCGCGGGCAAAGGTCTTGGCGATTCCTTCGCCGAATCCCGAGCCCGATCCGGTGATGATGGCGGTCTTGCCTTCCAGGCGCATGATGGTCTTCTCCTGCATGGGGGCTGCGCGCACATGACATGCGCGTTGTGCGTATTCTGTCTGAAAATGCTAACAGCATTGGTATCGGTAACGAAGTGAACAACGACCATGACGGATAAACCCAGAGTTCTCGTGACCCGCCGGTTGCTGGATGCAAATCACGAACGCCTGACGGCGGAGTTTGATGCGGTCCTCAACCTTGACGATCACATCATGACGTCCGACGAAATCATCGCGGCATCAGAAGGTATGGATGCGCTGCTGATCTGCGTGACCGAACCCATGCGCGCCGAAACGATCGCGCGCCTGCCCGAACGTGTGAAGACAATCATGACCCTGTCAGTCGGCATGGAGCATATTGATCTGGAAGCCGCACAAGCGCGCGGGATCGCTGTGTTGAGCACGCCCGATGCTGTCAACGATCCCACTGTCGAGGTGGCCATGCTCCTGCTTCTGGGGGCGGCACGCCGTGCCACGGAAGGTGCGGCGTTGATGCGTAACCATGAATGGAAGGAATGGACACCGCGGCTGCTGGTCGGCACCGATGTGACCGGCGGTACGCTGGGCATTTTCGGAATGGGTCGGATCGGGCGCACGCTGGCAAAGCGCGCCCGGGGGTTCGACATGACCATCCGCTATCACAACCGCACCCGGCTGAGCTTTGCCGATGAAGCCGGCGCCAGTTACTACACCTCTATCGACAGTCTGCTACCCGCCAGCCCCTTTCTGGCCATCACCGCCCCGTCCACGCCCGAGACGCGGGGTTTCCTCAACGCAGAACGGATCGCGCTGCTGCCCGACGGGGCGATTGTCGTGAACGTGGCGCGCGGTGAACTGATTGACGATGATGCGCTGATCGATGCGTTGAAATCCGGCAAGGTGGCCGCCGCCGGCCTCGATGTGTTCAACGGCGAGCCAACCAACGTCAATCCGGCCTATCTCGAACTCCCCAATGTTTTCATCACGCCCCATATCGGCAGCGCGGCCATGAAGGCCCGGATTGCGATGGGGGATCTTCTGCTTGACGGTCTGAACCTGCTTTTGGCGGGTGAACCTGTCCCCAACCGGGTGGTCTGAGGCACATGACGCGCGCATCGGAGGGCGCGTCCTTTTTTGCTTCCTTGCCCGGACCGGCGCGCGGGGCGCTCTGGATGCTGGGGGCGTCCCTGTGCTTCGGGACCCAGGGGCCGCTCGTGCGGTTCTCGGTGGCCGATGGCACGGACCCGATGGTCGTGACGTTCTTCCGGTCGCTGGTGCTGTTCCTTCTGGTGCTGCCCTGGATTCTGCGACATCGCAACACGGCGCTTCGCTCCAAGCGTCCGGGCGCGCAAATTCTACGCGGTGCCTTCTCCATGGTCGGCCTGATTCTGCTCGTGCTCGCTCAGGCCAAGCTGCCGCTTGCCGAAGTGTCGGCCCTGACCTTTGCCGCCCCGCTCTTCGGCACCATCGGCGCGGCCTTGTTGCTGGGGGAGGTCGTGCGCATGCAGCGCTGGATCGCGACCCTGGTGGGTTTCGCGGGTGTGTGGATCGTTCTGCGACCGGGTGTGTCTGCGGTGGACCCGTTGTTTGTGCTGCCGCTGGTCTCCGCGGTATTCATCGCCGCGTCGAACCTGAGGATCCGCTCCCTGTCGCACCATGATTCCCCGAACACGACCGTGGCCTGGCTGGCGATGGTGTCGGTGCCCGTCACGCTGGTCCCGGCGCTGTTTTTCTGGACTTGGCCGGAGCCCATAACGCTGATCTGGATGTCGATGCTCGGGGTGACGGCGCTGGGGGCACATTTCTGCCTGACTCAGGCCTTCACGGCGGCGGAGGCGTCGGCCGTGTTGCCTTATGACTATTCACGCCTGATCGTCACCTCGACCTTCGGGTATTTCCTGTTTGCCGAAGTGCCGACCATATGGACATGGGTCGGCGGCGCGGTGATTGTCGGCGCGGTCGTCTATATGGCGCGTCGCGGAAATGCCGCGCCACGCCCGCCCGCCGTTTGAAGGCGTATCCATATCTCTGTCGTCATGCGCGGACTTGATCCGCGCATCGCGTCTCGGTCTTTGTCGAGATACCCGGGTCCAGCCCGGGTATGACCTGAGGGGACGAGTGCAGGCTGTTTTATTCCGCAGCCAGGCGGAGACCGCCGCGACGGCGCATGCGTTTGGTGATGACTGCTGCTGCGCCATCAAGGATGGCATCAGCATCGATACCGTGGATTCGATAGAGGTCCTGCAAATCGGCCGATTGCCCGAAACTTTCCACGCCCAGCGCCGCGATGTCATGGTTGGCCACGCCACCCAGCCAGCCGAGTGTCATCGGATGTCCGTCCATGACCGTGACAAGTCCGGCATCCGGGGCCAGACGGGACAGCAGGGTTTCGATATGAGACGGGGCGACATCGGGGCCATGGACATGGGCGCGCGTGGCGGCCTGCCAGTCCGTGTAGAGCCGGTCCGCCGAGGTGATGGCGAGCAATCCGGCCCCGGGAATGTCCTCGAGGAGCGCCTCATGGGCGGCGATCGCCTCCGGTACGATCACGCCGGAATAGACGATCGCGAGTTCGGCGCCCGGCGATGGCTCGCGCAGCCAGTATGCCCCCGCGATCACATCCTCGGCGATGTCGGAGAAGTCCCGCTTGGGCTGATCGATCACCCGGGTCGAAAGGCGCAGATAGACGGCGCCGCCGTCATCGGCCTGCATGTGCTCGAAGCCCCAGCCCATGATGTGGGCAAGTTCGTCGGCATAGGCCGGTTCGAAGGATGTCAGGCCCGGCTGGGACATGCCGATCAGCGGCGAGTTGATCGACTGATGGGCGCCGCCTTCGGGGGCGAGCGTGATGCCCGATGGCGTGGCCGCCACCATGAAACGCGCATTCTGGTAGCAGGCGTAGTTCAGTGCATCGAGCCCGCGTGCGATGAACGGGTCATAGAGCGCACCGACAGGCAGCAAGCGCGCGCCGAACAGCTTGTCCGACAGGCCGAGCGCGGCGAGCAGCAGGAACAGATTGTTCTCGGCAATGCCCAGTTCGATGTGCTGCCCGGAGGGGCTCATTGACCATTTGAAGGCCGAAGGCACTTTCTCGTCGCGGAAGGTATCGGCAAGGTTTTCGTGTCGGAACAGGCCACGCTGGTTGACCCAGCCTGCCATGTTTGTGGTGACCGTCACATCGGGGGTGGTCGTGATGATGTGGCGGGCCAATTCGGTCTTGCCGCGCCCCAGATCGTTCAGGATATGGCCAAAGGCTTCCTGGGATGACAGCCGGTCACCTTTGGGAACCGGCAAGGTCTGGACCGGAACCTTTGGAACCGGTGCCGGTTCCGGGCGCTGGGCGAAGGGCACATCTTCCAGAAAAGCCTGCAGGGCGTCGCTGCCGACATCCAGACCTTCGGTAATGTCCCATTCATGACCGTCCCGGATGTCGTGGCTGGATTTGAATGCGGCCATCTGGTCCAGATTCATCAAGCCGGAATGGTTGTCCTTGTGGCCGGCCAGCGGCGTGTTGAAGCCCTTGATCGTATAGGCCACGAAACAATGGGGCGTATCGTCATCCCCGACACTGGCAAAGGCTTCCAGCGTGGCGGTCATATCGTGGCCACCCAGATTGGTCATCAGCTTCTGGAGGGCCCCATCGTCATGGTCATCAAGCAGTTCCTTGATGCCCTTCACCTTGCCCAGATCTTTGAGAAGACGTGTGCGCCACGCTGCGCCGCCCTGAAATGTGAGGGCCGCATAGAGCTGATTGGAACAGCTGTCGATCCAGCTCTGCAGTTGCGTGCCACCGGGGCGCTCGAAAGCAGCTTCCAGCAGTTTGCCGTATTTGATTTCGACCACCTTCCAGCCCACCGAGCTGAAGAAGTCGGCAATCCGCTGGAACAGATAGTCATGCACAACGCCGTCGAGGCTCTGGCGGTTGTAATCGATGACCCACCAGAGGTTGCGCACATCGTGTTTCCAGCCCTCGAGCAGGGCTTCGAAAACATTGCCCTCGTCGAGTTCGGCATCCCCCATCAGCGCGACAAGGCGATTGTTGGGGCGTGCGTCGCCGAGTTCGTGCAGCCGCACATAGTCACGCACCATCGACCCGAACAGGGTTGCTGCCACGCCCAGCCCGACCGACCCGGTCGAGAAATCGACATCATCGGTATCCTTGGTGCGCGAGGGATAGGATTGGGCACCGCCCAGGGCGCGAAAGTTTTCGAGTTTCTCGCGCGTCTGCTTGCCCAGCATGTACTGGATGGCATGAAACACCGGTGAAGCATGCGGCTTTACAGCCACCCGGTCCTCGGGACGCAGGGTGTGCATGTAAAGCGCTGTCAGAAGCGTGGCCGAGGAGGCGCAGGAGGACTGATGCCCGCCGACCTTCAGGCCGTCCCGGCTTTTGCGGATATGGTTGGCATTGTGGATCGTCCAGGAGGACAGCCAGAGAATCTTCTTCTCCAGCTCCTCGAGCATCGGAATGTCGATATTGGACAGGATGGTCTTGCCAGAGGCTTTCTTGGGCATTGTGCATATCCGGGTTGTGCGCGGACCGACAGGGTAACATTCCAGGCCCAATGAAGAATTGCGAATATGGCGTGAAAACCCGATACTGGAGCAATAAATGCTTTAAAAAGACAAAAGAAGAGGGTGAATATGCCGGTTTTAGAGCTTGATGCGATTGATCGCAGTATTCTCGATGTGTTGCAGGATGACGCGCGGATTTCCAATGTGGAGCTGTCCGAGAAGGTAAATCTGTCGCCTTCGCCCTGTTTGCGCCGGGTCCGACGGCTCGAATCAGAAGGCACGATCCGTTCCTATGTCACCCTGCTGGATCCGGCCGAAGTGGGCCTGCCCGTGAGCGTGTTTGTGCAGGTGTCTCTGGAACGACAGGTGGATGATGCGCTGGAAAACTTCGAGCGCGCGATCGTTGCGCGGCCCGAAGTCATGGAGTGTTACCTGATGACGGGCGACAGCGATTACCTGTTGCGGGTGGTGACCCCTGATCTGGAATCCTTCCAGCGGTTCCTGCTCGATCATCTGACCCGCATCCCCGGCGTGGCGAGCATCAAGTCGAGCTTTGCCCTCAAGCAGGTGAGCTACCGCACGGCCTTGCCTCTTGGGCATCTGGGTGCGGGGGGCTGAGTGCCTTACGGGGCTTGTCTCAGCATCCTTCGAGACGCGCGCGTTGCGCGCTCCTCAGGATGAGGTTTGAGGGAATTGCTGCCAGCCTCATCCTGAGGAGCGATCTAAAGTCCTGTCGCGAAGCGCGCCATGATGACGATGATGAGCACCTGCATGCAGCCCTGAAAGGCCACGACGCGCACATAGCGGCGCATCAGGCGGCCGATCCGTTCACCATCGGGATCGGGTTTCCGCATTTCCAGATAGACCAGAATATTGGTCGGCAGAAGAATCAGCACACCCTGAATGCTCAGGATGGTGGTGATGACCAACGCGGCAATCAGCCACCAGAGTTCGGGAAAGGCCAGTTCCAGATAGCCGTACTGGACGGCGAGGAACCAGCCTGCCGTCGGTGCGATGATCGCCAGGGTCGGCATGATGAACATCATGCGGGGCATCAATCGTGTGGTGATCGCCTGCCGTACCGGGAAGGAAACCCGGCGCATGATCGGGCCGATCACGAAACCCATGAAAAGATCGATCCCGGTCCAGAGCAGGCCGGTGACCACATGCACGAAGTTCAGGAACCAGGCATTGGTGCTGAGGATTGCCGCCACCATGATTCCGAGCGAGGCCGCGACCCAGATCAGGTTGCGCCAGTCGATCCGTGTGTCCGGGTCTGACAGGGCCGTAGCGGGTGTTGTGATCGTGCTCATGGCGCCAGCCTAATCCGCAGCTTTGAATTTGTGCAAGCTGTCCTTGGGTCGTAGGCTGCCGGATGAAAACAGCGTTTGCCGGAGAAAACAGGATGGAAGATAGCGTGGGTGCCTTCGTGCCGCATGGCAGGTTTGTGGTGGCCGGGGCCGATGATGGGGCGCTGGCGGGGCTGGATTTTGCCGCCAAGGACATCATCGATGTTGCGGGTCATGTGACCGGTTGCGGCAACCCCGACTGGCTGCGCACCCATGCGGCGGCGACGGCAACCGCCGTCACGATCCAGCGCTGTCTGGATGCTGGTGCCACCCTGCGTGGCAAGACGGTGACCGAAGAGCTGGCCACAGGTCTGACGGGCGAGAACACCCATTATGGAACGCCGCGGAATGTGAATGCGCCCGGGCGTGTTTCGGGTGGGTCCTCCTCCGGCTCGGCGTCTGCGGTCGCCGCGGGTCTGGTCGATTTTGCACTTGGCTCGGATACCGGTGGCTCGGTGCGATCCCCGGCGAGTTTCTGTGGCATCTACGGTGTTCGTCCGAGTCATGGGCGGGTGCCGATGGGGGGTGTGATGCCGCTGGCACACAGTCTTGATGTGGTCGGCTGGTTTTCCCGGACTCCCGACATTCTTGAAGCCGTTGGCCGTGTGATTCTGGACGGCGAACCGGGCCATCCTGCATCCGGCCAGTTTCTTGTGGCGGCGGATGTGTTCGAGCTGCTCGATGCGGAGACCGCCCAGGCCCTTATGGATGCCATCGGGAAGGTTGAAGGCCTGCTCGGCTCCGCAAAGCCGATCCGGATTGCCGAAGGGCGTGCACCTGTTTCGGGATTGCCCGCCTGGGCATCCGTGGCGCGCACGCTTTGGGGCGCGGAAGCCTGGGGCGAGCATCAGGCGTGGATCGAATCCGTGCATCCCGTCTTCGGTAGCGGCGTGGCGGCACGTTTTGCAGCGCGTGCTGCGGTCACGCCGCAGGAGGCCGAAGCTGCCGTGACCTCCCGGGAACAGATCTCCGATTATCTAGACGATTTGCTGGCCGATGGTGCCGTTCTGGCCCTGCCGGCAGCGCCGGGTGTGGCGCCGCGTATTGGCGGAAGTGATGCGGAGATCGAGCCGTTTCGCGCCGCCAACGAGCCGATCGGCTCGATTGCCGGTCTCGGGCGGTTGCCCCAGATTGTCCTGCCGATGGCCCGCCTTGACGGCCTGCCACTGGGGCTGGGTCTGGCGGCCGGGCATGGTAATGATGAAATGCTGTTTGCGATGGCCATCGCCCTGCGTGATGCGGGCGTGGTCGCGGATGTGGAGATACCGGAATGAGTAACCTCTATCGAAGTTTCGTGTCGGGCTTTTGCAGCCATGACAATATTCAGGTTGCGGGATCGGGCACGGGACCGCTGGCGGGGCTGACCTTCGGGGTCAAGGACATCATCGATGTGGCCGGGCAGACGACGGGGGCGGGAAATCCGGACTGGTACAAAAGTCATGCACCGGCCCCCCGCCACGCCACAGCTGTCCAGCGTCTTCTGGATGCCGGCGCCAGTATGGTCGGCAAGACGATCACCGAGGAATTCGCCTACGGCCTGATCGGGGAGAATTATCACTACGGGACCCCTGTGAACCCGAAGGTTGCGGGCGGGGTTTCCGGCGGTTCGTCGTCAGGCTCGGCATCGGTGGTGGCGAGCAAGCAGGCTGATTTTGCGCTGGGAACCGATACCGGCGGATCGGTGCGGGTGCCGGCCAGTTTCTGTGGCCTCTATGGTATTCGACCCAGCCATGGCCGTGTTTCCCTCGACGGCATCATGCCGCTGGCCCCCAGTCTGGATACCTGTGGTTGGTTTGCCCGCGATGCCAGCCTGTTGCGCACCATCGGCAGCGTGCTGCTCGATGAATCGCTCGCGGTGCCGCCCCAGCGTGTCCTGCTGGCCGAAGACGCTTTTGAACTTGCCGATCCGGAAGTGCGTGCGGCGCTGCAATCCGCGATCCGCCGGGTGGAAGACCGGTTCGGAGAAGTGGAGGTGGTCCGCCCGAGTGAGATGGCTGGCCTGCCGGGCTATGATGTCTGGCAATCGGTGATTCAGGTGATCCGTGGTTCTGAGGCGGCGGCGTCCCATCTGGCGTGGATGCGCGAGAGCGATGCCGCGATGGGGCCGGGTTTCCGGGATCGCTTCGAGGCAGGCGGCGCCTATACGGCAGCACAGATTTCTGATGCCATGTCGAAACGCGCCATGGTCGAAGACTATCTGGCCGGACTGCTGGCTGGTGATGCAGTGATGCTCGTGCCCGGTGCGCCGCGCGCAGCCCCGCCCGGCGGTGCCAATGAAGCGGTCTATGATGATCTGCGTACAAGGAACGAACTTTACAATTGTGCCGCGCCGCTCGCGCGATTGCCCCAGGTTTCCTTGCCGCTGGGTGAAACTCCCGACGGTCCGGTCGGGCTTGGTGTGATCGCCGGTCACGGCAATGACGAGATGCTGCTGGACCTCGCGGTGGCGCTCACTGACTAGCCCTATCGCGCCCCTGCGTTAACCATCGAACCATTTTGTGATTGGGGCATTCCCCCCGGAATGGTAAACAGGGTCTTAACGCCGTCTTTGGGGGATGGATATGCAACGTCGCAAATTTCTTGCCGCGCTAGGTGCGGGTGCCGCCGTCGGTCTGACGACGCGCGCCTCTGTCGCCACGGCTGCGCTGGAAGATGTTGGCCGCCCCGCCCGGTCATTTCCCGAACTTTTCGGCACCCGCTCCTACTTCATCGGGGACACGGTGAAGAAACTGCCGCGCGCCCGCGCTGCAACCGTGCCGCTCGATGACGCGACTGCCAAACGTTTTGCCCGTTCGATCTACAATGTCATCCCGGCCTCGACGGCGGGCGGTTCGCACTGGTCGCGCATTCTCGACAGTGCCAGCTCTCTCGATCCGATGCGGCGGTTGCAGATGGTGAACGATTTCGCCAATCGCATGCCCTATGTCGAGGATATCGACAATTACGGGCTTCGTGACTTCTGGGCGAAGACCGACACCTTCTTCGAAATCGGTGGCGATTGTGAAGATTTCGCCTTGGCCAAGTACAAGCTGCTGCACCGGATCGGGTTCCATGCCGACCGGATGCGGGTCGTTCTGGTGGTCGACAACAAGCGCCGCCGGCAGCACGCCGTGCTGGCCGTCAACACCGGCGGTCAGGCCTGGATGCTTGATTCCCTGGGCCAGGATGTGGTGCCGCACCAGACCGCCCCCCAGTATCGCCCCACGATCTCCCTGAGCGGTCCTCGACTCTACCTGCACGTTTCCCCGAAGGCCTGATTTCTCCGCGATGTTGTCTGCGCTCCCACCCGGTGACGAGGCGTCATCGCGGACCAACTGGCTTGCCGTCTGCGTTCTGATTCTGGCCGCTGTAGCGGCTGCGTTCCAGATCGGAAAGGCACCCGCCGCATTGCCGGTCATCCGCAATGAGCTTGGTCTGTCCCTCGATGAGGGGGTCTGGATCATTTCGATTTTCAATCTTCTGGGCATCACCTTCGGCATGATCGCCGGTGCCATGGGGGACCGGCTGGGCCATCGCCGCCTGATCGTTGTCGGGTTTCTCGCCATGGCGACGGCGAGTTTTGCCGGCGCGGCTGCGGACGGATTTGCGGTGCTTCTGCTCAGCCGTGTTCTGGAAGGGTTCGGGTTCATCGTTGTGGCCTCGGTCGCGCCACCGATGTTTCTGGCGGTCAGCGCGCCCCGCGATCATCGTTTGATCTTTGGCCTGTACAGCGGGTATTGGCCCGCCGGTGTCGCGATCATGATTCTTGTCACGCCGGTGATTCTGGACTCCATCGGCTGGCGCGGCTTGTGGTCGGTGAACGGGGTTCTCGCGCTGGCTGTTCTGGCGCTGGTTCTGGTCGTGACCCGCCCGCGCGCCACACGCGCCGTGCGGCCCGACCCGCCGCCCTTTGCGGAGGCCTTGCGGACTTTCCTGCATATCGGCCCGATGACACTGGCGCTGACCTTCGGGGCCTATTCCGCAATTCATGTGACGGTCGTTGCCCTGCTGCCGACCTTTTACACCGAAGCCGGTGCGCTCGGTCTCGGGTCGGCCTCGGCGCTGGTCGCGCTTGTGACGGCGGTGAATATTTTCGGAAACATCATTGCCGGTTTTGCGCTCCAGCGTGGTGTGTCCCGGTTGTTTCTCGTGGTGCTCGCTTTTGTGCTGATCGCGGGCAGTGCCCTGCTGATGTATGATGATGGCCTCTCCTTCCCGGTGCGTCTGGGGGCGGCGATCTTCCTGTCCTTCATTGCCGGGCTCGTCCCGGCCAGCCTGTTTGCGTCCACGCCCGTGGTTGCGCCGTCCCCCGGGCTGGTGGGGGCGACTACAGGTCTGATGATGCAGGGGTCCCAGCTCGGCCAGCTCGTCGGTCCCGTGGCGATGGCCTGGGTTGTGACCAGCACGGGAAGCTGGAATTTTGCGCCGGTGACACTCGTGCTTGCCGCGATCATCGGGATTGCGCTGATGTTTGCGTTGCGGCGCATCGAGGCGCGGAATTCTGCTGCGGCCTGAACCCGGTCTGTGCCTTTACCGCTTGGGAGCGGCTGGTATAACAGTGTGGAACAGCTTGATTTACTCTCTGAATGACCTTCCAGGAAAGACAATTGCATGAGCGCGTTTTCCACTCTTGATGATCTCAATCCCGCCGGAAAACGCGTCCTGTTGCGTGCCGATCTGAATGTCCCGATGTCGGGGGGGAAGGTCACGGACCGGACGCGCCTTGAACGGCTGGTGCCGACGATCTGCGAGCTGGCAGACAAGGGCGCGCGGGTGCTTGTCACCTCTCATTTTGGTCGTCCGAAAGGCAAACGCGTACCGAAGATGTCGCTGGCCCCCGTTGCCCAGGCGCTTGGCGAAGTGCTGGGACGCGAAGTTGGTTTTGCCCCCGATTGCGTGGGTGATGCGGCCATGGAGGCATCCGCCGCCATGACAGACGGGCAAATTCTCGTGCTTGAGAATGCGCGCTATCATGCGGGGGAAGAGGCCAATGATCCGCAGTTTGTGGAATCCCTTGCCGCACTGGCCGATGTCTTTGTCAATGACGCTTTCTCGGCTGCGCATCGCGCGCATGCCTCGACCGAGGGGGTTGCCCGTGTGTTGCCGGCCTATGCCGGTCGTCTGATGCAGGCCGAACTCGAAGCCCTGGACCATGCGTTGGGCGCGCCCGAACGCCCGGTGATGGCCGTGGTCGGAGGGGCAAAGATCGCTTCGAAGCTGGATCTGCTCGGAAATCTCATTGCGCGGGTCGACCATCTGGCGATTGGCGGGGGCATGGCCAACACCTTCCTCCATGCGATGGGCGTTGATGTGGGCAAGTCGCTCTGCGAACACGACATGGCCGAAACGGCGCAGGAAATCCTCCGGCGTGCAGACGGAGGTGGGTGTGAGATCATCCTGCCTTCGGATGTGGTGATTGCGCCGGAATTCAAGCAAGGGGCACCCAGTCGCGTCGTTCCCGTGGATGCTGTGCCTGATGATCAGATGATTCTGGATATCGGGCCAGCCACGATCCGGGGCCTGTCGGAAAAACTCAATCATGTCCGCACCCTGGTGTGGAATGGCCCGTTGGGCGCGTTCGAGGTGCCACCTTTCGATGCGGGAACCGTGGCGGTGGCGCGCGCGGCTGCCGATGCGACACAGGCCGGAAATTTGCTGTCTGTCGCGGGCGGGGGAGATACGGTTGCCGCGCTCAATCATGCCGGTGTTGCAGACCGCTTCAGCTATGTTTCGACTGCGGGTGGTGCCTTCCTCGAATGGCTCGAAGGCAAGGACCTACCCGGCGTCGCCGTGCTGTCCCGGTAGCCGGTTTTGGCAACGCGGCGCGTCAGATCTCCCGAGGCGTTTGGCCGGGAGGCGATGTCTGCCTGCGAAACTCTGTTGGGCCGCGCAGCAGAGACCGTGGAATGGCCGGCCAG
>JAURLR010000353.1 GCA_030831135.1 Alphaproteobacteria bacterium | reverse complement strand
TGACCCAGTCCGACCGGGAACCCGACCCGGCGCTGCAGATGTTCGTCTGCGAATGTATCGATGGCCCGAACGCGCCGGAACTGCGCAAGCAGAGCGCCGCCGCCCACCACACCTATCAGGGTTCGATCATCGACCGGTATATCGCCCATGGCCCGTTGCGGAGCGACGACGGTGTCGACCTGCTGGGCAGCCTGTTCATCATCGAAGTCGCGGATCGTGCCGCCGCCGAAAAGCTCGTCGGCGAAGAACCCATGACGGCTGCGGGCGTGTTCCACGAGATCAACATCTATCGCTGGCGCTACGGGAAGTCCCTCGCCTGACACGGAGAGTTCCATGAGCAAGAAGATCGCCATCCTGGGTTCCGGGGCGAACGGAACTGCCATTGGCGTCGATCTCGTGCGCGCGGGGCTCGACGTCAAGCTGATCGACCAGTGGCCTGCCCATGTGGAAGCCCTGCGGGCCAACGGCGCCGTCATCAACATGCCGGGCGAAACCATCGAACAGGCCGTGGACGCCTATCACCTGTGCGATGTGGCGACCTTCACCGAGCCCTTCGATGTGGTCCTGATGCTGTTCAAGGCCTATGACACGCCTTGGGCGGCACGGCTGATCGCGCCCTATCTGGCCGAGGACGGCATTCTCGTCGGGGTCCAGAACGGGATGAGCTACGACGCGATGGTCGGGGCGGTCGGTGTGGAACGGGCCATGGCCTGCGTCATCGAGGTAGCTTCGGAACTGCACGAGCCGGGTATCATCAAGCGCTCTTCCCCGCCCGATGGCGGGTCATGGTTTGCCATCGGCAGCGCCGATCCGGCCACGGTCGGGCGCGAACCGGAAATCGCCGAAATCATGCGCCATGCCGGGGTGGTCGAAATCTCCGATGATATTCTGGCAGCCAAATGGATGAAGCTGGTCAGCAACGCGATGACGCTCGCCACCACCGCGCTGGTGGGTCTACCGATCGACGAGGCCGTCGAACTGCCGGGCATGCGCGATCTCATGCTCAAGGCCGGCGGCGAAGCCTTGACGGCTGGCGAAATGCGCGGCCACCCCGTCGTGCCGATCTTCGGGCTGACGCCGGAAGACATGCAGAACACCAACCAACTTCTCGAAGTGCTGCACGATAAGCTGATGTCCTTCACCCGGCCAAACACCCTGACGACCGTGCTGATGGACCACCAGAAGGACCGGATGAGCGAGACCAACGATGTGAACGGTGCTGTGGTCGAAACCTTCAGCCGACGCGGACAGACGGCCCCTGCCAATGCGGCCATCGTCGAAGTAACGGAACGGATCCGGCGCGGCGAAATCGAGCCGTCGCCCGAAAACCTGGACCTGATCCACGCACTGGTCGCAATCTAGACCCGCAAACCCGCGCTTCGTCATGCCCGCGCAGGCGAGCATCCATAACCACCTGTGCCGGACCGGTTTGACGCCGGCGTTTATGGACCCCGGCCTTCGCCGGGGTGACGACCAGAACGTGTCGGCCTAAAACTCCGTCCGTCCCTGCATCGAAAGCACCCCGTCACCATTTGCCACCCAGACCGACAACGCATCGGCGCCGTCCGGGTCTGCATTTACGGTGAAGGTGTCGATGTCGAGCACCGGCCGAAGTCCCCGGAACTCGAACCGGGATATTTTCCGGTCTGGCAGCGCGCGTCCGGCCAGCCCGACCATCATGGTCGCCAGCATGGGACCGTGCACGACAAGGCCTTCATAGCCTTCCACATCGCGCGCATAGTCACGATCATAATGGATTCGGTGGCCGTTGAAGGTCAGCGCGGAATAGCGGAACAGCAGCGTCGGGTCGGGGTCGACTTGCTCGGACCATTGCGCCCCCTCGGGTGCAGGTTCTCCCGGACGTGCAGATGCATTGGTGCCGTTGTCCTCGCGATAGACGATGTCATGCTCGTCCACGATAGCGAGGCCCTCGCCGCCCGAGAGTTTGTGCCGGACCGTGACGAAGACCAATCGGCCCGAGCGGCCTGACTTCTCCGCAATGCTCTGAATTGTCGACACCCGTGTGGCGGTCTCCCCGAGACGCAGCGCGCCGGGGAACGACACACGGCTGCCCGCCCACATCCGCCGGGCTGGGCCAACCGGCGGCAGAAAGCCACCCAGCGCGGGGTGGCCGTCCCGCCCAAGGCCGGATCGCGGCGCGATATCCCAAAAATACAGCCAATGCCAGAGCGGCGGCAAAGGGTCACCCGCCGAAAGCGTCGTTCCGGGGTGATCGAATGCGGCCTGCAAGGCCACACAACGTTCGGTGACGAGGACGTCGCGCCGTTCGTCAGTGCGCCCCACCCATGCCTGGAGATCCTGTGGTTCTTTGCTCATTCGTCTACTCTGTTCAAATGCCTCGGTCGACACTCAGGCTTCAAGCCGATCCAGCCAATCCCCGGGAAATCTCTTGCAAGGGTCGCCCGCATGCGGCCAACCACGCCGCAGCCGATGACCGCCAAACCGATCTGCTTCTTTTCAGACATTTCCTGCTCCCCGATATTTTTCCGGCCCGGCCTGACCGACTGGCTCTAGAAGGTCGCCTTGCCGCCCGGCCCTCCCAGGCTGTCGACGATCACCTGCGAGACGAAACGCATCAAAAGGCTGCGATCACCGGTTGGCGGCGTGCAATTCAGCGTGGCCAGCCAGATGACTTTGCCGGTCTTCGAATCCCGCAATTCAGCCTTTGCTTCGAGTTCCTGACCCAAAGCGGTTCGCCCACGACGATCCGATCCGCTCTCGCGAATCGAATCCCGGAGCTCGCTCACGCCGACATTCTCACCGGGATCACGTTGCCGCTGGGCCCCACCCTGCGCCTGATCGATCCCGCCCTGCGCGCCCAGGCCCAGAAAGGCGGATTCGGATTCAAAGCTGAACACCAGCCGCCCATCATTCCTGGTTTTACGGGAAACACTGCGGAGCGCTTTCAGAAAGACCTCACGTAAGGCGATTGCTTCATCCGTCTCATTGAAGATATCGACATGGTAGGACTCTCCATCCGGAATGGTCTCCAGAGGAAACGTCGAAATTTGCCCCTCGCAAACCGACACCTCAAAGCCCGGCACAGACTGACGTTGCGCCGATGCAGACTGGATAACAAAGATCGGCACGGCAAACGCCAGTGCCGTCAGGGCAGTTAAGAGCTTCATGACAAGCAGGTTCCCTTCAACGTCGTAAAAGCGCGACAGCAGCCCGGTTCAGTCTAGCCGATACGGGACTTCACAAAAGCCAATTCTCACCAAGCCTAGTCGCGGACGCCCGGATCGACCGAGGATTCGACGGGACTCACGGGCCTTGGCGCCGCCCGGGCCTCGCGGCGCGACAGCAATGTGGTCCCCACGACAATGATTCCGGCCCCGATCCAGGTCCAGAATTCCGGGAATTCGGCGAATACCACATACCCAATCAGCGCCGCCCAGACCATGCGCGTGAACATCGCCGGTTCGACAAGGCTGATATCCGCCAGCTTGTAGGCCTGGACGAACAGCAGATGCCCGACGGTCCCGCAAATCCCGATCACCGCCATCAGGCCCAGCTGGTAAAAGGTCGGCGTTTCCCACACGAACAACGCCGGAATCAGCGTAATCGGGGTCATCAATAGGGTCAGATAGGCCACGATGGTCGCCGGGCCTTCCGTCCGCGTGAGAACCTTGGCGATCACCTTGGAATTAGACACGGCCACGGCGGAAAACAGCACCAGCCAGACCCCCGAACTCACTTCGGTGAAGCCGGGGCGGACCACGATCAGCCCGCCGATGATCGCCAATGCGATCCCGATCCAGCGAACCGGCCCGACATGTTCCTTGAGGAACACCATCGCAAGAAGCGCAATGAAGACCGGCCCGATCAGACTCACCGCTGTTGCATCGGCGACAGGCATCAGGCTGAGCGCGGTAAACCACGACAGCATGGAGGCCGAATTCAGCAATGCGCGGCCCATATGCCAGTGGATTTTCGGTGTCCGCAGAACGCCGATCCCCATGCGCAGGAAGATCGGGATGAAAACGATCAGGCCCAGGAAATTGCGGAAAAACGCGACGACGAAGGGGTCAACGCCCTCATCGAACGTGACATAACGGATCGTGTTGTGCATCGAGGCGAAAAATGCACTCGCGAGCACCACCAGCATCACACCGCCCACCCCGGGCGGGATCGCCTCAATCCGCGCGTTCAGACCGCTCATGGACATGGTGAGCCGTCCCCCGCGTTCGAACTATCCATGTATGGCGTGCCAGACCTTTTCAGGTGTCGCGGGCATGTTGATGGTTTTCACCCCATATCCTGCCAGCGCATCGACAACGGCATTCATCAGGGCCGGAAGCGCCCCACTGACCCCCGCTTCGCCCGCGCCCTTGGCACCCAGCACGTTGGTGGTCGCGGGGACCGGATGATCGAGGAAAACGATATCGGGCACCTGATCGGCGCGCGGCAGCGCATAATCCATGTAGGAGCCGGTCACGAGTTGACCGTCATCGTCATAGACCACGTCCTCCATCAGGGCCTGGCCAATCCCCTGAACCACGCCGCCATGAACCTGTCCGCCGACCAGAAGCGGATTGATCATGTTCCCGAAGTCATCGACCACGGTGTATTTCACGACTTCGGTCACGCCCGTATCGGGATCGATCTCGACCTCGGCCACATGCACACCATTGGGAAAGGCCGACGGGGCCGTGTCATGCACCAGATTGACGTCCAGACTGTCTGGCAATCCGTTCGCCCCGCCCAGTTCGCGCGCCTTGGCCGCGAGGTCGAGCAGATTGATCGTGCGATCCGTACCGGAAATCCGGAAATCACCGTTCTCGAACTCGATATCCTCAACTGCGGCCTCCAGCACATGCCCGGCAACCGCCTTGCCCTTCTCGATCACTTCGGCAGCAGCTTCATAGAAAGCACCACCGGCGGCGATCACGGACCGTGAGCCACCGGTTCCGCCGCCAACAAGCAACTCATCGGAGTCACCCTGCAGCAGATCGAGCTTCTCGAAGGGAATCCCCAACCGTGCGCTGACGATCTGCCCGAAGGTCGCGCGATGGCCCTGACCATAATCCAGAGTTCCCGACACCATGGTCACGCGGCCGTCTTCACCGAAGCGAATGCCGCCATTTTCCTTGCCGGCCGGGGCCGTAACTTCAAGATAGGCACAAACGCCGATGCCGCGATCCTTGCCGCGGGCCTTCGCGTTTGCGCGCCGGTCTTCAAATCCGGCCCAATCGCTGGCCGCCACGGCCTGCACCAGCATGGGCTCGAAGTCCCCGCTGTCGATGATCTGCCCGCTGGCCGCCTTGTAGGGCATGGCCGACGACGGAACCAGATTCCGTCGACGCAACTGAATGGGGTCGATCCCCATCTCACGGGCGGCCGTATCCACCAGCCGCTCCATGATGTAATTGCCCTCGGGCCGTCCGGCACCACGATAGGCGCCCACATAGATCGTATTGGTGAACACGCATCGCATGTTCACGTCGATCGCCGGGGTTGTGTACATGCAGGGCAGATTCTTGCCGATATTCACCGACTGGGCGAGCGGCCCGGTCCCGGTGAGATAGCCGCCCATATCCGCCAGTCCTGTGACCCGCGCGGCAAGGAATTTGCCATCCTTGTCGAGGGCCAGTTCGGCTTCAAACTGGCTGGCACGGCCCTGATGGTCCGAAATGCAGCTTTCGCTGCGGTCGGCGGTCCATTTGACCGGCCGTCCCAGCTGTTTGGCAGCCAGCATGATCACCGGATACTCGTGATAGGGCATTGCCTTCATGCCGAAGGACCCACCGACATCGCTGGTGATCACGTGCACTTTCTCGGGTTCGACGTTGAAAATCGCACCGGCCAGCGTGTTGCGCATGCCCATGACGCCCTGAGAGCAAACATGCAGGACATAGCGGTCGTCCTCGAAATCGCCGATCGCCGCGCGCGGCTCCATGGCCGAGACAAAACAGCGGTTGTTGTCGAGATGCAGCTTCGTGACATGGGCGGCTTCGTCAAAGGCTTTCGCCGTCGCTGTGGCATCACCCATCTGGAAATCGAGGCACACATTGTGCGGGGCTTCCGCATGAAGCTGCGGCGCGCCATCGCGAACTGCATCATCCATCGTCGTGACAGGCGGCAGTGGCGCGATGTCCAGCTCGACCAGTTCGGCAGCATCCTGAGCCTGAGCGAGAGTCTCCGCGATGATCGCCACCACGGGTTCCCCCACATGGCGCACCCTGTCTGTCGCCAGAATCGGGCGCGGCGGCTTGATCAGCGGGGTGCCGTCCTTGCTCTTCACAGGCAGATTGTTCGGCAATGTGCCCAGGCCGGCCGCTTCGATATCGGCAGATGTCAGAACCGCGAGAACGCCCGGCGCGGCCTTGGCCGCGCTGATGTTCACTGCCCGGATGTCGCCATGGGCCATGGGAGACCGCACGAAAACCGCATAGGCCTGACCTTCAAGGTTCTTGTCGTCGGTATAGTTGCCGCCACCGCGCAGCAGACGCGGATCTTCGGTGCGGGTGACAGGTTGGCTGACCGCGTAAGGCCCGGTTCCGAAAATCATATCTTCCACGTCACTCACTCCCTCTCGCAGCGGCTACCCTGCTGCCTGTTTCCAGCGGGAAACAGCCCTCGGCCATCCCACTTCAGATGAACTGGAAGATACGCCATAACCAGAGCCGGGCAAACCGCACGACACCAGAAAACAGCCCGTTCAGTCAAATCGAAACCTGCAGCTACTCTGCCGCCTGCGCAGCGCCATCGTCGCGGTCGGCGAAATGGGGCATCACCTCTTCGGCGAATTGCTGCAAGGCATCGAATGAACCCGAGAGATCATGCAGAAGGATGTTCCGTACCCCCAAATCATAGAGTTTCTCGACCCGCTCGATCATCTCCTCCGATGAACCCAGCACAGCACCAGCTTCCGAAACGTCCGTCGGATCGCCGCGGTTCTGGTGGCGGGCCGCGGGCACAAAGGTTTTCGACTGGAACTTCGGATCGGTCGCCAGCGCCTGCACTTCGGTGAGGAACTTGCCACGCAGGACATGGGCTTCGGCGCGCTGGTTGTCATTGTTCGCGACCATCAGGCTCCGCGTCACCGCAACCCGGGACGCGTCAAACGCCACACCCATCTTGTCCAGTTCGTCGCGATAGAAGCTGAGGCTTTCTCCGATGGTCTCGAAGGACGGCACCTGGGCCAGCAACAGATTGTAGCCGTTCCGTGCGGCGCCCCTGATCGAGCCCTCACTGGCAGCCCCCACCCAGAACGGCGGGTGCGGTTGCTGCACCACCGGCGGCTCGACGATGATGTCGTTGAACTGATACCGGTCGGACTTGTAGGACCAGCGCTCGGTTTCGGTGAAGGAGCGCTTCAGCAGGGCAATCGATTCCTCGAAAATCTCCTGGGCGTCGGCCATTTCCAGACCGAAGCCGTGGAATTCGTTGGCGCGATAGCCGCGACCGATCCCGAAATCGTACCGCCCCTTGGACAACTGGTCGATGGTTGCGACCTGTTCGGCCAGCAGGACCGGATTGTGCCAAGGCACCACGACAACCGCACTTCCAAGTCGTATTTTTGACGTGATACCAGATAGATAGGAGATATAGTTGAGAGTGGCCGAGAGCTGCGAGAACCCCGTGAAGTGATGCTCCACTAGCCAGGCGCTGGCATAGCCATGCTTCTCGGCGGCCTGAATGTACTCACCATATTCGTGGTAACCCAGCGCGGCTTCCGTCACCACTTCACCGGGCACCGCCTGAGCGCCCCCGAACAATCCAAACTGCATCACCTGTCCTCCAC
>JAURLR010000001.1 GCA_030831135.1 Alphaproteobacteria bacterium | reverse complement strand
GGCGGAGACCAGGGAATCGGCGTTCACATAGGTCACAAGAAATACTCCTTAAGTCGCTGTTTTATATATCATCGAGGGAGATCGCGACGCGCCGGTTCTGGCGTCCCTTGCTCTCGATTTTGGTGACGGTCACGGGACCGATGTCGCCAGTTCTCGCGACATGGGTGCCGCCGCAGGGCTGCAGGTCCAGACCTTCGATCCGGATCAGGCGGACCCGTCCGGCACCGCTGGGTGGCTGGACGCTCATGGTCTTGACCAGCTCGGGATTGGCGGCGAGTTCCGCGTCCGTGATCCAGTCATCTGCCACAGGGCTGTCGGTCTCAATCAGCCGGTTGAGTTCGGCCGTGATCTCGTCCTTGTCGAGATTGCTTTCGGGAATCGCGAAGTCGAGGCGTCCCTTTCCCTCGCTGACCTGGCCTCCCGTGACCGGGAAGGGCACCACGGCAGAGAGCAGATGCAGGCAGGTATGCACCCGCATCAGTTTGTGCCGACGGTCCCAGTCTATCTCCGCCGTAACATCACTTCCGGGACTGACCGTCACCGCGCCTTCGGCGGGCACATGGATCAGGACGTCCGGACCGCCATCCTCATCACGGCCCTTCACGGTTGTTGCGATTGGGATCACCGCTCCGTCCGCGGTTGTCAGTGTGCCGCTGTCGCCGGGCTGTCCGCCGCCGGTCGGGTAAAAGACCGTTCGGTCCAGCACGATGCCGCCCATCTCGTTCACCGCCAGGATGCGCGCCTGACAGGATCTGCTGTAGGGTTCGTCGCGAAAGACGGTTTCGGTCGGTTGCGCGCTCAATTGTCGAGCCATTCCGGGTAAGGCAGGCCCTTTTCCTTGAGAAACGCGACGTTGAATATCTTCGATGCATAGCGGTGGGCACCGTCACACAGGATCGTCACGATGGTGTGGCCGGGTCCGAGTTCCTTGGCGAGCCGGATTGCGCCGGCGACATTCACGCCGCTCGAGGTGCCGAGGCTGAGACCTTCCTCACGCAACAGCCCGAACATGATCGGCAGGGCCTCCTCGTCGGGAACCTGGAAAGCGATATCCACGGGCGCGCCTTCGAGATTGGCCGTGATCCGGCCCTGTCCGATGCCTTCCGTGATGGATGTGCCTGAGGATTTCAGTTCACCGTTCGTATAATATTCGTAGAGGGCAGCCCCCATGGGATCGGCGAGCCCGATCTTGATATCGGCGTTCCGGCTTTTGAGATACATGCCGATACCGGCCAGCGTGCCCCCGGTGCCGACGGCGCAAATGAATCCATCCACCTTGCCATCAGTCTGTTCCCAGATTTCCGGGCCGGTGGTGTCGAAATGCCCCTGGCGGTTGGCCACATTGTCGAACTGGTTCGCCCAGATGGCTCCGGCTTCTTCCTTGGCGTTCAGCTCTTCGGCGAGGCGACCGGAGTATTTCACGTAATTGTTGGGATCCTTGTAAGGGACGGCGGGGACTTCGATCAGCTCAGCACCCGCCTGACGCAGGGCATCCTTCTTTTCCTGGGTCTGGGTCTCGGGAATGACGATCACCGTCCGGTAACCGCGCGCATTGGCGACATGTGCCAGTCCGATCCCGGTATTGCCCGCAGTGCCTTCCACAATCACGCCGCCGGGTCTGAGAAGCCCCCGGGCTTCGGCATCCTGTACGATGGCCAGGGCTGCGCGGTCCTTCACCGAACCCGCCGGGTTGAGGAACTCGGCTTTACCGAGAATCGTGCAGCCCGTTTCTCTGGAGGCCCGCTGAAGCTTGATCATCGGCGTGTTGCCGACCGCCTCGATAAAACCGTCACGAACGTCCATTTTCCCCGCCTTTAGTGTAGTATTCCGGAATTACTTAGATTGTGGCGAATGTAACCGTGGCCCGGTGTGCCTGCAAGCCGGGCCCGTCTAGGCGGCCCACGTCTCGCGCAGGCGGGACCGGTTGAGCAGAAACCACTGCAGTGCAATGACGGCGGCGGCATTTTCGATGCGGCCGCTGGACAGAAGCCCGGCCACTTCTTCGGACGTGACGACGAAGGCGCGTATATCTTTGCCTTCATGGTCCAGCCCGAACAGGCTGTTCCTGTTGTTGGCAGTTTTGTCGGGAACACATCGGATTTCCTGGGAATGGAGGTCGAGGTGTCCGTGCACTCCAAGCAACTGCTGAGCGGCGTGGCGTAGCGCCCATTCAGTGAAAGTTCCGCGACTTGATCGTGATGTGATTGTTGCGCGGGTGGCGTGACAGGCCGGGACGCGCGAGCTTGCGGCCGCGTGTGTTCGACAGCCGCGGATCGGGGTGATTGCCGTATTTCACTTCATCGGCTCGCGCCCATGCCGGTTCAACCATGCGCCAGTCGCCCAGCGCGTCGAGCCGGTCCGACATATCCACAAAATTCTCTGCGATCACATGGGTGACAATGCCTTCGCGCTGCAGCTTGCCGGTCACGCGGATCAGCCGGGATGACAGGATCACCTTGCGGAAGCGTTTGAAGACATCGGGCCAGACAATGACGTTGGCGACACCGGTCTCATCCTCGAGGGTCAGGAAAATCACGCCGTTGGCGCTGCCGGGGCGCTGGCGCACCAGGATCAGCCCGGCCGTCGTCAGGCGCTTGTTGTTGGGGCTTTCGCGCAAGTCCCGGGCCGGAACGATCTGCATCGTATCGAGTTCTGCGCGCAACAGGGACAGCGGGTGATGCTTCAGGGACATGCGGATCGAGGCATAGTCATTGGCG
>JAURLR010000352.1 GCA_030831135.1 Alphaproteobacteria bacterium | reverse complement strand
CAGACGTCATGGCCGATTGTGATCGGCCCTCGAGTTGTAGCATCCACGTTTTCGGATGTGTCGTTGCGCATACTTCGAAATGGATAGGTCGACGGCAAATCGGTTCGATGGTCGGTGCGGCAGAACAGTAAAACCTCTGGACCGAAGGAAGAGTAATTTCCGATGGATACCGGACATTCGGGGGACAGACCGCAAAGCTGTTGCGGTCCAGCCCGTAGGTGCCCTGGCCGATTTTCACATAATCCGGCAGGACATTGCGTCTTGCGGGCGCACCGAATAGGCGGCTCAGGCTGTGACGCAAACCACCCATGGTCAGCCCCCACCATCGAAGTCAGGATAGGCGGCATCGCGCGGTGCGATGGTGATCGGCGCCATCGGCCACGCAATTCCAAAGGCCGTATCATCCCAGCGCACGCCGCGCGCGAGCTCGGGCACATAGCGCGTGCCCATCAGGTACTGGACATCGCTGTCGTCTTCCAGCGTGATGAAACCATGGGCGCAGCCGGCCGGAATGATCAGCGCGTTCTGAGTCTCGGGCGACAATTCAGCCGAGATCCATTGGCAGAATGTCGCGGAACCCGCGCGCAGATCGACGGCCACATCGAAAATGCGGCCCCGGGTGCAGCGAACAACCTTCGGATCGGGGTGCGGGGCATCCTGATAGTGCAGGCCACGCAGGGTCCCGCGTGTGTTGTTGCGGGAGATGTTCATCTGGACGGGATCAAAGTCCAGTCCCGCGGCTGCAAACTCGTCGGCGCAATAGCTGCGCGCGAAATCGCCGCGATCATCTGCAACCGGCTCGGTTTCCAGCAACAGGACCCCGTCAATGGCGGTTGCGTGGAATTTCATGGCAGGACCGTGAGCTCGGGAACGGCAATCACGAAGGTACCACCCCACGCCCGGACATAGGCGTGATCGGTGGTGATTTCGGTCTTCAGGTTCCACGGCAGGATCAGCACATGATCGGGCCTGGCGGTTTTCAGGTGCTCGGGTGCCATGACCGGAATGCGGCTGCCGGGCAACAAGTGGTTCTGCTTGTGGGGGCTGACATCGGCGACAAAGGAAATCTGGTCGGCGGTGATCCCGCAGAAGTTCAGCAGGGTATTGCCCTTTGCGGCGGCACCATAGGCTGCGACCTGTTTTCCGTCACGGGCGGCCTGTTCAAGGAAGGCGCGCAATCCCTCGCGAACCGCCTCCACGCGTGGCTGGAAGCCGGTATAGGTTTCGACCCGGTCAAGCCGGGCTGTACGTTCCGCAGCACGGACGGCCTGAAGGCCCGTGCTTTCCCGGCGATCCGGGCCATCGGCGCGACCGGCAAAGATGCGCAGACTGCCGCCATGGGTCGGCAGTTCCTCGACGTCGAAAAGCTTCAATCCGTGGCGCGCAAAGACACGCTCGACCACCAGAAGCGAGAAGTACGAATAATGCTCGTGATAGATGGTGTCGAACTGCACATCTTCGATCAGGCGCAGCAAATGCGGGAATTCCATGGTCAGCACGCCATCTTCGGCGAGCAGGATCGCCAATCCTGAAACGAAATCATTCAGGTCGGGCACATGGGCCAGCACGTTGTTGCCGGCCAGAAGATCGGCGTGGATACCCTCGTCGCGCAGGGATTGCGCCAGCGCGGCACCAAAAAAAGCTGTTCGCGTGGGAACCCCCCGGGCTTCGGCAGCTTCGGCAACATTGGCAGCCGGTTCGATCCCCAGCACCGGGATGTTCTGATTGGCGAAATGCTGCAGCAGATAGCCGTCATTGCTCGCAACTTCGATCACGGAACTGCCGCTGCCCAGCCCGAAGCGTTCGATCGCCATATCGGCGTATTTACGCGCGTGTTCCACCCAGCTCTGGGCGTAGGAGGAAAAATAGGCGTAGTCGGAAAAGATGTCTTCTGCGGGGACCACATCCTCGACCTGCACCAGCAGGCATTCGCCACAAACCCGCGCATGCAGGGGGTAGGTGGGGTCTTCGGAGAGTTCGGTATCCAGCGCGACATAGCTGTTTGCCAGCGGCGTGCGACCGAGATCGGCAAAGGTGTGGGTCAGTGTGGTGCCGCAGAACCTGCAGTCAGGTGTGTCCATGTTCATGCTGCCGGAGTCAGGTCTGAAAAACGGGAAATCTGTTCGCGTACAAGTGCAGCGGCGGGTTTACCGCCGATCAGGCCAGCGTGCCAGTCCGCTGTCCAGTCTGTGGCATCTTCTTGTGTAAGGCAGGGCCGCCAGCCCAGGGTACGTGCTGCCAACCCGGCATCAAGTGCGAGATGAGCGGCCTCATGGGGGCCATTGACCGGTACACCCGCCCAGTCTTTGGCGGTGATGCCATCAGCGCGCACACGGTCCAGCGCGCGTTCGACAAGCCACTGGACCGGCTTGGCTTCTGTCGTGCGGGGGCCGAAATTCAGGGCGCTGGGTAGTGCCCGGTCTGCGTCGGCGTAGAGGGCTTCGGCATAGTCGAGATAGCCGGCCAGCACATCAAGAACGTGCTGCCAGGGCCGGGTGGCCCCGGGATTGCGCACTTCCAGCGCCTCTCCGGCCTGGATGGCACGAAACAAGTCGGGCAGGATCCGGTCTTCGGACCAGTCGCCACCCCCGATGACATTCCCGGCGCGGGCCGTTCCAAGTCTGGCTGCGCCGTCCCGGTTTTCGAGCAAGCCGCGCCGCCAGCCGATGGCCATCGTCTCCTGAGCCGCCTTGGAGGCGCTATAGGGATCATTGCCACCCAACGGGTCAGTTTCCACGAAGGGCCGACCGGAATTGTCGTTGCGGTAGCATTTGTCGCTGGTCGCGATCAGAATCGCGCGCAGTTCGTCGCATGGCTCCAGGGCTTCGAGGAGATTGCCGGTGCCCTGAACATTCGTGGCATATGTGCCGCGCGGATCGAGAAAGCTGCGGCGGACCAGTGATTGGGCGGCCATGTGAATGGCCACCTCCGGACGCGCCTCGGCGCAGGCGCGCTGCAGGGCGTCACGATCCCGCACGTCGCCGATGATCGACTTGACCCCTGACAAGGGGCCGAGATCACGGAACAGGTTCGCGCCCGGGTCAGGTTCCAGTGCAAATCCGGTGACATCTGCCCCGAGTTCCGCCAGCCAGGCGCATATCCAGGCGCCCTTGAAGCCGGTATGGCCGGTAACCAGAACGCGGCGGTCGCGCCAGAATTCGACATTGGGGGACGTCATGTGCTCGGTCTGTCCGTCGGTTCCGTCGGGAGAGGGCGCGCACGTTTGGTTGTGCGCGAAGCGGGTATACCCAACATGTACCCGATTGTGCCACTCAAGCGTGCCAGATCGCGCCATGTCTTGCTGCGGTCGAGCCGCAGGCTGTTTCCCAGAACCTTCAGGGCATAATGCCCTGCCAGAGCGCGCGCCAGCCGGTTTCGGGCCTGTGCGCCCCGGCACTTGTCTTCGAGGTAAAGCCGGGACCAGGCCATGTGCCAGAACTTTTCCCAGCGATAATGGGCACTGGGGCGCACGGATCCGCCCCCCGCGTGCCGTACCACGGCACCAGGCACCAGGATCGCGCTATGACCGGCAGCACGCAGACGCATGCAGAAATCATCATCCTCGTAGTAGAGGAAAATCGCTTCGTCGAACGGGCCGATATCCTGTAGCGCCGACATGCGCAGCAACACCACCGCGCCTGATAGATAGGCTGCGCAGACCGGCCCGTCGGGCGGTGCTTCGCCTGCCCGCGAGGGGTAGGCGCGCCGGTCGAACATCTCGACATCATGGGCGGGTTCGTCCACGCCATCTGAATCGAGCACCCGCGGCGAGAGAAGCGCGGCATCGGGGTATTGATCCGCGGCGGCGAGCAGTGCGGTGATTGCGGCGGTGTTGGTCTGGGAGTCCGGATTGGCGAGCAGGGCGAATTCGCGCGTGACCTGTGCGAGCCCCTGATTGGCCCCCGCACCGTAACCGACACCGATGGTGTTTCTTGCAATCTTGGCATTCGGAACCGTCTTGGTGACGATCTCCAGCGTATCGTCATCGCTGGCATTGTCGACCACGATGACTTCGGCGGCAGGACCGATTTCGGTGAGGCAGGACCCGATCACGGCGGCGCTGTGATGGGTCACCACGACCACGGAAACCCGGCCCCAGGCGTCAGGCGCGGGGGTCGGTTGTAGGGGATCTATCTGTGCTGCCGTCTGCACGCCGGTCTGCTGTCCTGCTGATGAATTGCGTGCCGGGATTTTGGACGTTCGGCCCGCGCCGGGACAAGCCGGAGCGCTAACGGGTGATCAGTTCTTTTGCCGCCTTGAACAAGGCCCCGTCCGGGGCTGCGAGAGTTTCGAGCACACTGAAGTGGTTGGTGCCGAAAACACTGTTGATCCGGACATTCGTCCCCTGCCGGCGGCAATGGGCCGCAAACTCCTCGGCTTGCCGGTGGAATTCCCGGCCCTCATGGGCGCCCATCGCAATGATGATATCGGCTTTGGCCCAGGGCTGATTGAACATCGGGCTGAGCATCGCCGCGGTGGCTGCATCCAGTCCCAGAGGATCCCCGATCGGCGTGTGCCGAATTGGCTCAAGATCGAAGACGCCGCTGATGGGCATGCCGCGATGTACCAGATTGCGCGGCAGGTCATCACCGAAGGCGGCCCAGTCCGTTGTCAGGACAACCCCGGCGAGGTGACCCCCGGCGGAGTGGCCGCTGACCATGATGTGATCCCGGTTGAACCCCAGATCACCGGCATTGCGCCAGAGATGGGCGAAGGCGCGTCGAATCTGATCGATCAGTTGTTCAAGCGTGACGGTCGGACACAGCGCGTACTCGATATTGGCAAAGCCAATTCCCGCATCCACGAAGGATTCGGCGAGAAAGGCGTAATTCTTCTTTTCATTCCATTGCCAGTAGCCGCCATGGATAAAGGCGAAGAGCGGCGGGTTTTCATTTTCCGGCAGGAAAAGGTCGAAGGTTTCCCTTGGTCCGTCACCGTATTCGAGATCGATCGCGGCATTGGGCAGCTTTGCGCGCACTGCGTCGCTGCGTCGGGCCCAGTCGGCGGACATGACTTCGTAGTCTGCGACCTTGCCGCGATTGTTGTACTCGGCATACAGGGTCTCGGCATCGTAATCGAGATAGACAGTCTCAGTCATGGCACATCCTCGTTTGCGCTAATTGCGTTCAACGCCACCCATTGTCTCGTAAAGACGGCACAGGGCAGCTGTGTCGATATCGTACATGCCCATACCCACGGCTGCATGATGCATTTGCAGGGCGGATTGGAAAATCGGTACCGGGAAATGCATGTCCTGGGCAAATTCGCCGATCACCGGTCCATCCTTGGAGGCCATGCCGAAATTCCCGCGGGATGACGTATAGTCTTCGCTGACCATCATCGGGCCGCGAATTTCCCACAGGACCGAATTGGCCGCACTGTCCTTCACCAGATCAAAAACATCATCGGCTTTGAGGCCTGCCTTGAGGCCCATCGCCATGGCTTCGGCGTTGGCGGCTGTCATCACGCAGACAAGATGGTTTATGACGAACTTGATCTTGCTGGCATTCCCGAATTCTCCGACAAAGCTGTGCTTGCGGGTAAAGGCTGAAATCACGTCGGCATGGGGCGCAAAGGCGGACTCATCGCCGCTCATATAGGCGGTGAGGGTCTTGGCGAGAATCATGTCCCGGTTGCCGCTGACCGTGCCGTCGATGAGTGTCATTCCGGAATCTGCTGCAATCCGCGCCCCTTCCTCCTTGATTGCGACCGGCATGGTGCAGGTGTCGATCAGGACCAGCCCGTCCTTGCCGGACGATGTCACGCTGCCCTGACCGCTGATAACGGCCTGAAACGCCTCGATAGAGGGCAGGGAGAGCAGGACGACGTCGGCCAGTGCGGCCACATCGCGTGGGCTATTGGCGCGTTTGCCCCCGTTGTCCTCGAGCTCGTCGAGCGCTGCTTCGCGCAGGTCAAAGCCGACGACCTCGAACCCCGCCTTGACCAGCATGATCGCCATGGCCGAACCCATGGCTCCCAGACCCACAACACCGACAGTTTTCGACATTTTGTTCTCCGCTTTTTCAGGTTTCACCGACCGGTTTTCGATCTTTTGAACACCCTATGCCACAGGATATTGGCGCTCGTGCTGGGCAATGTGACTGTCTCACCAATTGAGATTTGCGATTTCGGGAATTTGGACGCTGTCATCGAATGGCCGAGAGTGCGCGCAATCGATCAGGACAATCGAATTCGCGCCCAGGAGAAATGCCATGACCACCCCACGCCCGTTTCGGACCGCCAGCCATAATGAGTTTCCCATTCTCGATGTGGGCCCCTATCTGGCGGGGGAGGACGGTGCCCTTGATGCGTTGGCAGCACAGGTGCGCGATGCGCTGGAGCGGGTCGGATTCATGATGTGGATCAACCACAATCTCGATCAGGACGTCATCAAATCCGCGTTTGCCGGTTCCCGGCAGTTTCATGATCTTCCGCACGAAGAGAAGATGAAGCTGAAGGTTGATGAGCACCAGAGCGGCTATGTCCCGATGGGATTGTCGCTGAACAAGAACAGTTCGGTGGACGGCACAAAGGGGCTGAAGACCAATACGATGGAAAACCTGACCTATTATCAGGACCGCGCGCCCGACGACCCCAAGGTCTTGTCCGGCGAAAGGTTCCGGTCGATGAACCGTTGGCCCGATCCCGCGCTTGTGCCCGGTTTCCGGGAGTCCCAGATGAATTTTCACAGCATGATGACCGATCTCGGCTATCGTATGATGCCGGTAATCGCGCGCGCCCTCGAAATGCCGGCTGATTATTTCGACGATTTTTTCAAGGACCCCTCTGTTGTGGTCCGAATGGT
>JAURLR010000351.1 GCA_030831135.1 Alphaproteobacteria bacterium | reverse complement strand
GCCCTGCTGCTGGTTTTCGGCTTGCTGGCGCTGCGGCCGAAATGGCGGGATGCACCGCTTGCCGCCTAGCCGATCAGGGCTTGTGCGGAGAACCAGAGCACGATGGCCAGCCCGATTTCGAGCAACACCACGGCCACAGCGGTGAGCGGCGGCACGTCGAGGGCGGCGCGTGCCACGAACCCGGCATAGATGAAGGTAAGAACAAGCGCGGCCATATAGACCGCGGCGCCCCATCCCGCGCTTTCGATGCCCTGGCTCGCGAATATCGCGATCGCGGGCAGGACGATCACGGCACGGATCACGTTCGACCAGTTCCACGCGACGATGAAAAGTACAAAGCGATCGCTGCGCTGGATCGTTTCAGCGAAGGCGGCCATCACCAGCGGAAAGAGCAGCCACTGAATCGCGTAGATTTCCAGATAGACCAGAACCGTATGGACGGTGTCTGGCAGGGTTGAGCCGCCTGCAGGCTCGATGGCGAGGAGGAGCGTCGCGATCCCGTCGGCGGGCAGCACGATGGCTGCGGCCCAGAAGGAATGCCAGAACGCCGCCGGGGTGGTCTTGAAATGCTGCAGACCAGTGCGGTCAAAGTGCAGCAGCCGCCAGGCGCCGAAAATGCCGTGGATGGCTTCCTGAATGATCATGCTGCGCTTTCGCGCTCCTGTTCAGCCCCGGGGAGACTGGGAGCTTAAGCCAAAATAGGTCTCGAGGACCGAAAGATAAATTTCCGTCAGCTTCACAATGTCGTCGGTGGCGACATGCTCATCGACTTTGTGCATCGTCTGGCCGACCAGCCCGAACTCTGCCACCGGGCAGAATTCCTTGATGAATCGGGCATCCGAGGTGCCGCCGGTCGTACTCAGTTCGGGGCGCCGCCCGGTCACGCTTGCAACGGCTGCACTGATGGCGTCACTCAGCGGGCCCGGCGGCGTGAGAAAGGCTTCGCCGGTGACCCGGAAGCTCAGCTCGTAATGTGCACCGGTATCTCCCAATGCAGCATCGAAGGTCTGACGTATCCAGGCTTCCAGACTGTCGGAGCTGTGCAGATCATTGAAGCGGATGTTGAACGTGGCGTGAGCTTTCGCCGGCACCACATTGTTGGCGGGGTTGCCCACATCGACTGTCGTGATCTGCAGCGTCGAGGGCTGGAAATGCTCGGTGCCCTCATCCAGCGGCTGGGCGGTCAGGGCGCTGAGCATGCGCACCAGGTGATGCACCGGGTTGTCGGCCAGATGCGGATAGGCGGTGTGTCCCTGAACCCCGCGCACGATCAGGTCCCCGGTCGTGCTCCCGCGACGCCCGATCTTGATCATGTCACCAAGCGCATCGGGGTTGGTCGGTTCGCCGACAAGGCAGGCATCGAGAGCTTCGCCACGGTCCGCCAGCCATTCGAGCACCTTGCGGGTGCCATTAATGGCGGGGCCTTCCTCGTCACCGGTGATGAGCAGGCTGATCGAGCCCGCTTCGGGCCAGGCGTCCGGGCTGCCGTGGCGCGCGATCAGGCGGTGGACCGCAGCAGTGAAAGCGGCGATTGCGCTCTTCATGTCGGCCGCGCCGCGCCCGTGCAGGGCCCCGTCAATCACCGCGCCGGAAAACGGATCGCGCGACCAGTTCTCGGCATCGCCGACCGGCACCACATCGGTGTGTCCGGCGAAACAGAAATTGCGCCCACCCGTGCCCAGTCGTGCATACAGGTTTGTTATGTCGGGTGTGCCGACATCCGCAAAGCGCAGCCGATGGGTTTCAAACCCGATCTGTTCCAGCGCATCGCCCAGAACCGCGAGCGCGCCGGCATCTTCTGGTGTGACGCTCGGGCACTGGATCAGCGCCTGTGACAGGACAATCGGGTCGATTGTATCGGTCATGGGCCGGGCGTCAGTCTCGCAGCAATTCGTTGATCGAGGTCTTGGCACGGGTCTGCTCATCGACCCGCTTCACGATGACGGCGCAATAGAGACTGGGCCCCGGACTGCCGTCGGGCAGGGGCTTGCCGGGCAGTGTGCCGGGGACGACGACCGAATAGGAGGGGACGCGACCGACGTGAATGTCGCCGGTTTCGCGGTCCACGATCTTGGTCGATGCACCCAGATAGACACCCATGGACAGCACGGCGCCTTCTTCGACGATGACGCCCTCGGCCACTTCCGATCGCGCACCGATGAAGCAGTTGTCCTCGATGATGACCGGGTTGGCCTGCAGCGGCTCGAGAACGCCCCCGATGCCCGCACCACCTGAAAGGTGAACATTTTCGCCGATCTGTGCGCAGCTTCCAACCGTCGCCCAGGTGTCGACCATGGTGCCGCTGGCCACATAGGCACCCAGATTGACGAAGCTCGGCATCAGCACCACGCCCGGGGCGATATAGGCCGAGTGGCGGACAACCGCGTTCGGCACGGCGCGAAAGCCCGCGCTCGCGAATTCATCAGCACCCCAGCCGTCAAACTTCGAGGGCACCTTGTCCCACCAGGATGTGTTTTCCCCCGGGCCGCCGGGAATGACGGACATGTCGTTCAGGCGGAAGGATAGAAGCACGGCCTTTTTGAGCCATTCATTGACGACCCAGTCACCATCGACCTTCTCGGCCACACGGAGGCTGCCGCTATCGAGTTGCGCAAGCGCGGTCTCGACAGCCTCGCGATTGGCCCCTTTGGTGGCGGGAGAGAGAGACTCCCGGTTGTCCCAAGCCGTTTCGATGGCCGATTGCAGATCGCTGGTGGTCATATCGTGTTCCTGTATATGTCGTGTCATGGACGCGCGCGAAGATGGCTGCGCCCGGTCCCCGATGTCAACGGTGTGCCGCTGGTTTCCTCAACCCGCTGCGAGGACGGATTCCAGCCAGGTTATCAGATCATCGGTTTCGTGGTGGATGTAGTCGGAATCCTCTTCCGGCACGGCCCAGTAGGGGTCGTTCTCGGGGTTGTAGCGGACCCAGACCGTCGTCATACCCATCTGGGCAGCGGGTCGCAAATTCGGGCCGATATCTTCGAGCATCACCGCATGTGCGGGATCGAATGCGTGCTGGCGGGCCAGCGTTTCATAAGGCTTGGGATTTGGCTTGGGCACATAATCGGCCGCTGCAACATCGAAAATGCCCGTGAAATGGTCCGCGATGCCAAGATTGCCCAGCACGGTTTCGGCATGGGCGGTCGAGGCATTGGTGAAAACCACCTTGCGACCGGGCAGTTGATCCAGCGCCGCGTTGAGCCGGGGCATCGGGCCGACGACCGAATAATCGACCGCATGCACGTAGTCCATGAAATGAACCGGGTCCACATCGTGGTCGTTCATCAATCCGCGCAGGGTGGTTCCATGCTCGCGGAACATGCGTTTTTGTTCGATCAGGGCCGCGTCCGGTTCGAGTTTCAGGGTGTCGGCAACGAAGCGCGTCATGCGTGAGGAAACCTCTGCCATCAGGCCACAGGATGCCGGATACAGGGTGTTGTCGAGGTCAAAGACCCAAGTTTCGGTCTGTCGCAACTGTTCGAGAGGTTTCATGGTAACAAAATCCGCAGAAAATCAATGATTCCGGGTTCCCCGGGGGTGGTTTCACACTAAGACTTCTTTAACTGCCCGCTCGCTAGAATTCGACATTGCGGTGCTTTGCGTGCCGCTTGCCGGGAGAATTCCGGTTCGGCAATTTCGGAGGCGAAGCAGTGACGTTGGGTGAATCCCACAGCGATCTGAAACTAGCAACAGGTGACCGGCAGAGTCCCGAGAATCTGAAGACCGAGCGCGACCGTTTCGTTGCGCTCGCGTTTTGCAGTGCCGATTTGCTGGTCGAACTTGACCGGGCGGGTGTGATCACCTTTGCCGCCGGCGCAACCAATGTATTTACCGGGCGCAGCCCCGACGAGCTCAAGGGCTTGCGTATCAACGATCTCGTGCATGAGAGCGATCTGCGCAAGCTCGACCGGCTGCTGCGCGATGCACGCGCGGGAACCCGCATTGATGATGCGCATATCACGCTGGTCACCGCCGCCGGGCCCCCGATGATGCTGAGCACCAGCGGTTTCCACATGTCTGACCTGGGCGGACATACCTATCTCGCCTTTCGGGTGAAGACCACATCCTCAGAATATGCTGACGAGGATGCGGTGCGCGTCGAGGGCATGGAGGTCTATGACCGGATGTCGTTTGCCGAAGCGGCAACCCGCGCCGTGTCGGATTCCGTGGCCACGGGCGAAGAACGCAAGCTCACGATGATCGAGCTTGGGGATTACAACGAACTGCGCGAACGGCTGACCGAGGAGGCGCAGACCGAGCTGTCTGCGACCATGGGGTCCCTGTTCCGCGCAAGTTCCGTCGACGGCGACCTGGCGGGTCAGATCGACGAGAACCGGTTCGGTCTTGTTCATGATGTCCACCTGAATGTGGAAAATCTGTCCAGAAAGATCGAGACCTTTGCGCGGGAAATGGACCCGGAAGGACAAGGTATTTCCGTTGGCAGTGCCACGGTCGATGTCGAGGCCGGCATCATGTCGGAAGCCGATACGGCACGGGCACTGGTCTATACGATCAACCGGTTCTGCGAAGAATCGGCTGGAAACTTCACCGTTCGCGACCTGTCTGAAGGGTTCAGCAGTCTGGCTGCCGAGACGATGGAGCGTCGCAATCAGTTTGTTGAGATGATCCGCGACGGTGCCTTCGATGTCGCGTTTCAGCCGATCTGCGACATGAAGACTGGACGCCCGCATCATTTCGAGGCGCTGGTGCGTTTCGATCACGAGAAATTTGAGGTCAGCCCCTTCGAGTTCATCACATTTGCCGAAGAGGTCGGGATCATCTGTGATTTTGATCTGGCCATGTGCCGCAAGGTACTGACTTGGCTCCAGGGTACGAACGGGCAGGGCTATCGCTACATGACGGCGGTCAATCTGTCCGGGCAATCCCTCAACACCCCGCATTTCGTCAAGAACCTGATGGCGCTGCTTGCCGAGTTCAAGGACGCGCGCCAGCACATCCTGTTTGAGGTCACGGAATCCGCCAAATTGCATGACCTGGAGGAAGCCAACCGGATTATCCAGATCTTGCGCAAGGCCGGACATATCGTCTGCCTTGATGATTTCGGGGCCGGTGCTGCAGCATTCCAGTATCTCAGCGCGCTTGATGTTGATGTGGTGAAAATTGACGGCGCCTATGTGATCGATGCGATCAAGAATCGCCGTCATCGCGCACTCCTCAAGGCCATGGCGAGCATGTGCCGTGAGCTCGGCATCAAGACCGTTGCGGAAATGATCGAGGACGAAGAGGCCGCTGATCTGGTGCGTGAGTGCGGCATCGATTACGGGCAAGGATATCTCTACGGTCGCCCGTCCAAGCTGATCACGGCATTTGAAAGCCCGCGCCCGAAGGCCTTTGCGCGCGAAAAGTCGGTGGCATGAACATCATGATGCGCGCGATGGATCAGAACGCCGTGGCAGGTTTGCACCGGATTCCGGATCGCTGGAACAACCTGCCCCAACCGGGTCTCGGGGGTGCGATGCAGGCGCTTTCGAACTGGCCGGGCGCGTTGATTGAGTTTTCTCCCGATGGAGACGTCGCGGCTGCAAACGATCTCGGGACGCATCTCGTGCGTGCATCCGCAGCGATACCAGGCTCCCCCCTTCAGGGCCTGGTGGCTCTGGCGCGGCAGGCCGAGGGAAGCGTGTGCGATCGAATCGAGATCAATCTGGACGGGGCAACCCGGTGGTTCGAGTGTACGGCACTGCCATCCGAGCGCGGCAAGGTCATCGTTCTGGTTCGTGACCAGACCTATGAGATCAATATTCGTCAGGCCCTTTTCGATTCGCGCCAGCGGTACCGCGACCTTGTCACGATCTCTAGTGATTTCGCCTTCGAAACCGACCTGACCGGCAAGTTCGTTTTCGTGTCGCCGCATGGTGCGCTGGGCTATTCGCCCGAAGATCTGATTGGCCGCCACCCGCGCGAGTTTCTGGTCGACGCGGATATTGATGATTCCGATCTGCCCTTCCACGCCCGCGTTGCCATGGTGCACACGCAAATCTGGCTGCGCAATGTCGAGGGAGAGGAAACATGTCTGCTGGCGTCTGCCGTTCCGGTCGTTGACCAGGACGGACGTTGGCGCGGCGCGCGCGGCTTGTGCCGCGATGTCACCCATGAGCGCTTGCGTGACAGCGAATTGGCGCAAGCGAAGGTTCGTGAACAGGTCGTCGCCTATGTCGTGAACCAGATTCGCGAAGAAGCCCGCCCACGGGCCATGCTGGAATCCGCAGCCTCCATGTTGGGGCGTGCCACTTCGGCTGCTTCGGCGGTGCTCAGCCATTCCGAAGACGAGGGCTGGCAACTCGCGGCAAGCTATGGGGATTGGCCCGAGGACGCCGATGTGTCCGCGCTGGCTGAAAACCTGGCGAAGATCCAGCAAACATCCGAGGACAACGCGGGTGGCTACCGAATGCTGGGCCGGATAACCTGGTATCATGGTGTGATAAATGGTGCGGTCCTGCTGCTGCGCCAGCAATCCCAGCGCGTCTGGAATGATTATGAACGTGCCATGCTGGAGGCGGTTGCCGGGCAGTTGGCAATCGGCATGCGGCAGATTGCCGACCAGAGGGAACTCGAGCGCCTCTCAACGACGGATGCCCTGACCGGATTGATGAATCGGCGCGCATTCCAGGACAATCTGGAAGCGGCGCTGGACCGCGCAGACCGGACGGAAGCAGATGGCGTGTTGCTGTTTGTGGATCTCGACAATTTCAAGCAGATCAATGACCGAAACGGCCACGATGTCGGCGACACGGTGCTGCGTGAGGTTTCGAGGCTGATTCAGGAACGGAACCGGAAATACGATCTGGTCGCGCGACTGGGTGGTGATGAGTTTGCTGTCTGGCTCGACGCTGTTTCGATTGAGCCGGCCGTCGAACGTGCGCGTCAGATCATCGAAGCGATCGGGGGCCTGTCGCGAAACTACGCAAACCCGACGAAACCTCTGGGTGCTTCGATCGGATTGGCACAGTTCGAATCCGGATCGGGCGAAACGCTTCGCGAACTGTTGATGCGCGGTGATGAGGCGATGTATGGCGCCAAGCGTTCGGGCAAGAACGGCTGGGTTGTTGCGGCACCCTGCCAGACTG
>JAURLR010000350.1 GCA_030831135.1 Alphaproteobacteria bacterium | reverse complement strand
TTGAACGCGATCAACAAGCTGGTGCTGCGCCTGCCACCGGCCTGACGGCGGGCCTCAACTCCGGACCCGACGCCGCCCCACCGCCAGCACCATGCCCGCGGTGGTCACGACCAGTCCGGCCCAGGCAGTCAGTGTCGGCACTTCAGCCAGCAGGACGATGCCCAGCAGCACCGCCAGTGCAGGCGCACCGGCAAGAAACACCGCCATGGTCGTCGCCCGCAGCGACCGGGTCGCGCGGGTGATCAGAATGACAACAATGAAGCTGGCGACAACACCCTGATAGACCGCCTGCAGCGCAATCTCCGGCCAAGGCGGAAAGGGTGCATCCCCGAAGACTGCGGGCACAAGTCCCGAGGGCAGAAACAGCAGCCAGATCGGGACATAAATCGCGGTACTGATGGTCGGCACCGCGATCATGACCTGCAGGATCGTAACGTTCCAGCGGCGCAGCGCCGTCATGTAGATGGCAAAGCACGCACCCGCGCCGATCAGCAGCAGATCCCCGAACCACTGCCCTGCCGGTGCATGGATCGAAAAACTGTCGCCGCCGAGCATAAGCGCACCGATTGCGATCAGAACCATCCCGCCAACCTGAAACCGGGACGGGTGCTCGCGCAGCCAGAAATAGCCGACAAGCGCGGCAATGATCGGCATGGTGCCGTTCGTCAGCACACCGGCATGGATCACCGGCGCGAGCGACATGCCACCGAAGGAGGCCAGTGCAAATGGCGCGCCCACCCCGAAGGACAGCACGGCACCCTTCCAGAACGGCAAGCCCGCCAGCCCGCGTGACAACAGCAGCGGAAAGACGATGACGGCCGCAATCCCCACCCGTAATGCCGCAATGTCGTAGGGGGTAAGTTCGTTCAGAACGCCAAACCGCGACGCCACGATCCATCCACCCCAGATGAACGGTACGACAAGCCCGCAGGCCAGTCCGATCGCAAAGCCGGGGGTTGGATTGCTCATCCGGTGCGGGTTTCCCGTTCAGGTGAGGCGCTGCCCGAGAGCAGTCCCGGGCCGAGTGCGACAAGAATACCCGCCATCACGACGCAGACGCCAAGGATACTGATCGGCGAAGGAATTTCACCCAGCGCCGGTATCGCAATCAGCAAGGCCAAAGCGGGCGCGCCGGACATCATGGCCGCCTGCCGCATCCCGCCAAGCATCCGGGCGGCATGGGCGATCAGGATCGCGGCAAAGAAGGCCGCAACGATCCCCTGATAGACCGCCTGCAGCGCAATCTCCGGCCAGGGCGCCAGGGCAAGATTGCTCGGCAGGAAGAGCAGCCAGATCGGCACATAGATCAGGAAGTTGAGGCCGTTCACAATAATCAGGGATTGAAACGCCGTCAGCCCCCAGCCGCGCACCGAGGTCAGGAAGGTGGCGTTGCAGGCCGCCGCACCCAGGAACAGAAGATGCCCGCGCCACTGGCCGGGCTCACCGAATGACAGCGCATCCCAGCCCGTGGCGGCGACCCCGAGCACGATCAGCAAAACCCCGGCGATCCGCCAGCCGCTCAACCGAACACCAAAGACCGCCCAGGCGAGAAGCGAGGCAAAGACCGGCATGGCGCCATTGATCACGATGCCCCCATGGGCGACGGGCGCATAGGACATGCCCCCGAAAACGAACAGCGTGAATGGCGCCCCCGAGGTGATTGCGATGACACCGGCTTTCCAGAGCGGAATGCGCGGCCAGCGGACCAGAAAAAAGACCGGGATCGTGCAAAGGCCGGCCACCCCGAAACGCAGGGCAGCCATATCGAACACGGTCAGGCTCGATGTCGCACCGAACCGGGAGACCACGAGAAATCCTGAAAAAATGATCAGCACGCCAAGACTGGCAAGAAGGCCAAGGGCCGCATCACGGTTCATCGTCACGGTCCATCAAGGCAAAGGCCCCATGCATCCGCACGGGGCCTTGTATATTCGTACACACGCCACGCGCATATCGCGCGGTGAGAGTGATTACTGGGTGACAATCGTGGCTTCGCTTTTCTCACGCACTTCGTCAATCGTCACACCGGGGGCCAGTTCCTTGATGTGGACGCCACCTTCGCCGATGGTGAAGACACCCAGCTCGGTGATGACGTCATCGACCACGCCCGCGCCGGTCAGCGGCAGATCGCAAGCCTTGAGAAGCTTGGCCGAACCGTCCTTGGCGTTGTGGTCCATCAGGATGATCACGCGCTTGACGCCCGCAACCAGATCCATCGCGCCACCCATACCCTTGACCATCTTGCCCGGGATCATCCAGTTGGCCAGATCGCCGTTCTCGGCAACCTGCAAGGCACCCAGAATGGACATGTTGATATGCCCGCCGCGAATCATCGCGAAGGACTGGGCGCTGTCGAAATAAACCGATTCCGGCAGTTCTGTGATCGTCTGCTTGCCGGCATTGATAAGGTCGGCATCGACTTCGTTGTCACGGGGGAATGCCCCCATGCCCAGCATGCCGTTCTCCGACTGGAAGGTGACGTTCATGTCATCGGGGATGAAGTTCGCCACCTTGGTCGGCATGCCGATGCCAAGGTTCACATAAAAGCCGTCTTCGAGTTCCTGTGCCGCACGGGCGCACATCTCATCGCGGGACCAAGCCATATTTCGTCTCCTTCTTTCTGCTCTGTCTCAAGTCGCTCAGTCTTCGCGGACCGTGCGGAACTCGATACGTTTCTCAAAATCCTGACCCTGGAAAATCCGGTCGGTGTAGATGCTCGGCAGGTGGATGCCATCGGGATCCAGCTGACCGGGTTCGACAAGCTCCTCGACCTCGACAACACAAATCTTGCCGGCCGTTGCCATCGGGGCGTTGAAG
>JAURLR010000349.1 GCA_030831135.1 Alphaproteobacteria bacterium | reverse complement strand
CCGCGCGTCAACCGCGGCGGCCGCCCCAACATCCGCCCTCGGAAAGGACGGCACGAAGGTCAAGGCCAACTCCGGAAAAGTCACCCGAGAATCTCACACACGTCGCGAGTCGGATGAGGTCTCTAGTTTTCGACGCGCACCACCGGCGCCGGGCCTTCATAGCCGCGCAAACGGCCGCCCTCGCCTGCCAGGGGTTCGGCATGGCAATCGGGCGCGCCGATCGGGACATAGCAATAGACCGGGTCCACCGGGACGCGCTTGTCTTCAGCGCCAAGCCAGCCCGCCGAAAGGATTTCTTCGAAAGACGGCGCATTGTCACCGAACGGATTGGCACAAGCGGCCAGAATAAGGGCTGCTGCCAGCAGCGCCCCTTTTGCGATGATCGATCCATATTCACGCATAGCGCATTCTCCGGCCAGAACCCGTTCCTTAACATCCCAGGGGTTAAGAGAGCGTTGACCACGCCCGCCGGATCAGGCGTTCACATCTACCACGGTTCGCCCGCGGATCTGGCCTTTGAGGATGGATTTTGCAAGCGCGGGCACATCGCCAAGCGGCACTGTACTCGCCAGTGCGTCCAGCCTGTCCAGCGGCAGATCATCGGCAATCCGCTGCCAGATGCGGGCTCGGCTGTCAGCCGGCTGCATAACCGAATCAATCCCCAGGATATTCACCCCGCGCAGCAGGAAAGGTAGAACCGTGGTTTCGAGTAGATTGCCGCCCGCAAGCCCGCAGGCCGCGACTGAGCCCCCGTACTTCATCTGCGCCAGAACCGTGGACAGCGTCTTGCCGGCAACCGTGTCGACACATCCGGCCCAGCGTTCGCGCTCAAGCGGGCGAATTTCGGCTTCCGAAAGATCGGTACGATCCATGATTTCCGACGCACCAAGCCCCTTCAGGAAATCTGCTTCGGAACGGCGCCCCGTGGAGGTCACGACTGTGTAGCCGCGGTTGCCCAGAATGGCGATGGCCACACTCCCCACGCCACCCGCACCTCCGGTGACCAGCACCTCTCCCGTCTCGGGAGACAATCCGTGTTGCTCGAGCGCGTCCACGCAGAGCATGGACGTAAAACCGGCTGTGCCGACCGCCATGGCCTGTTTGGTCGTCAATCCCGCAGGCAGCGGCACCAGCCAGTCGGCCTTCACGCGCGCCTTCTGGCCCAGTCCACCCCAGTGAACCTCGCCCACACGCCAGCCTGTCAGGACAACCTTGTCGCCGGGCTTGAAAGCATCAGAATCGGATGTTTCCACTGTTCCCGAGAAATCAATTCCGGGAATATGGGGAAACTCACGCACCAGACGGCCGACATTGCCATTGATGACGAGGCCATCCTTGTAGTTCATCGTCGAGTACTCGATTGCAACGGTGACATCGCCGTCCGGCAGATCATCAACCGCGACATCACGGAACCCGGCAGAAAACTCGTCCTCGACCTGGTCGAGAACCAGCGCCTTGAAGCTTTCACCCATGGAGGTCTCCTCTTAAAAGAAAACGGCGGGACCCGCTGCCCAAAGGCTTGGGGCCCCGCCGGTATCTTGTCCTAGCGCAGCGGCTCGAGGATCGAGACATAGTTCGAGACAGCCGAGCCACCCATGTTGAACACGGCACCCAGTTTCGGGCTGTCGAGCTGGAGATCGCCAGCTGTTCCGGTCAGCTGCATCGACGCAATGGCGTGCATCGAAAGACCCGTTGCACCGAGCGGATGCCCCTTCGCCTTGAGCCCCCCCGAACGGTTCACCGGCAGCTTGCCATCGGCATAGACCCAGCCTTCCCTGATCGCCTTTTCGCCTTCACCCTTTGCCGTCAGGCCCATGGCCTCATAGGACAGCAGTTCGGCGCTGGTGAAACAGTCATGGACTTCGGCAAACCCGAGATCGTCCACCGAAATACCCGCTTCCGCAAACGCGCGAGAGAAGGCTTCGGCCGGTCCCTCGAAGTCGATGACCGTGCGGCGCGACATCGGCAGGTAATCCTGCACATGCTGGGCAGCACGGAAGTAGACGGCCTTGTCCATCTTCAGGGCGGTATCGACATCGGTCAGGACAATCGCGGCAGCGCCGTCAGATACCAGCGAGCAATCGGTGCGCTTGAGCGGACCGGCGACGACCGGGTTCTTCTCTGACACGTTGCGGCAGAACTCGTAGCCGAGATCCTTCTGCAACTGGGCATAGGGATTGTCACAACCGTTCTTGTGGTTCTTCGCCGCGATCATCGCCAGCGCGTCGGACTTGTCGCCGTATTTCTGGAAATAGGCATCGGTGATCTGCCCAAAAATCTCGGCAAAGCTCGAAGCGGATTCTTCGCGCAGATAGGACGCTTTGGAGAGGATGCCACCGAGTACCTCGCCGCTGACTTCTGTCATCTTTTCAACGCCAACCACCAGAACGATGCGGCCACGCTTTGCGGCGATGTGATTGAGGCCCTGATAGATCGCAGCCGATCCCGTCGCACAGGCGTTCTCGACATGGGTCGATGGCTTGAAGCGCAGATCGTCATGCGCCTGCAGCACCAGCGAGGCAGGAAACTCCTGACGCACAAATCCGCCGCCAAAGGTGCCCAGATAAATCGCATCGACATCTTTCGGCTCAACACCGGCATCTCGCATGGCGCCAGTCGCGACACTGACGATCATGTCTTCAATGTCTTCGCCTTCGCGCTTCCCGAATTTCAGATGGTCCCAACCTACGATACAGGCAGTCATGGTTTTCTCCTT
>JAURLR010000348.1 GCA_030831135.1 Alphaproteobacteria bacterium | reverse complement strand
GGCGTGGTGACATCGCCCACGGGCGCTGTGATCCGCGATATTCTGCATCGTCTCGAAGACCGATTTCCGCGCCATGTTCTGTTGTGGCCGGTCGTGGTGCAGGGCAACACGGCTGCTGCCCAGGTGACCGCTGCCATTGAAGGGTTCAACCGGATCGCCCCGGGTGGGCCGGTGCCGCGCCCCGACCTTCTGATCGTGGCGCGCGGGGGTGGGTCGCTCGAGGACCTGATGGCGTTCAACGAGGAAAATGTCGTGCGGGCCGCGGCCGCCAGTGACATTCCGCTGATCTCTGCCGTCGGGCATGAAACCGATACGACCCTGATCGATTTTGCTTCGGACCGGCGTGCGCCGACGCCGACGGCGGCTGCCGAAATGGCGGTGCCCGTGCGCGCCGACCTGATTGCACAAGTGGCCGAGGATGAAGCCCGTCTGACCGGCGGCATGACCCGCTTGCTGCGTGGGCGTGCGCAGGAGGTGACGGCTTTGGGCCGTGGTCTGCCAGCCCCCCGGCGTATTCTGGAAGCCGCCATGCAGCGCGTGGATGACTGGGCGGAACGGCTCAGCCCGGGGCTTATGCGTTTGCTTCAAATGAAGGGGGACGCGGTTTCCGGTCAGGGTCGCCAGCTGGTCAAACCCGATCAGTATGTCGATGCAAAGCGGCGCGAACTGGAATCCTGGGTCGCCCAACTGGCTGCGGCAAAGGTCGCCACCGACGCCGGGATCAAGCGTGATCTCAAGGATGTCGGGTCATTCAGCGGACGATTGGGGCAAGCGCAGAAACGGTTTCTCAACGTCACGGGGGAAAAGCTCGACGGGCTGCAGAAGCTGCTGGAAAGCTACTCCTACAAGAGCGTTCTCGAGCGCGGCTTCGTTCTGGTGCGGGACGCTGGCGGTGCGCCGGTGCTTTCGGCTGATGCGCTTACCGCCGGTGACGGCATTGCGCTGACCTTTCGCGACGCGGGCCATGTGGCCGCGCGGGTTGAATCCGTGGGCCTGCGGGAGGACGCCGATGAGGTGGCCCCGGAAGCATCGGGCGATACAAAGCCAAAACGCAAACCGGCGCGCAAGCCCGTAGGCAAACCCAAGCCTGACAAGGCGGATGATCCCCAGGGGTCGCTACTTTGAAACACCCATTTCTGGTGGCCGTGATGCTACTGCTTGTGGTCAGTCCCGCCAGCGCGCTCGAACTCGATGGTCCGGTTGTGCAGGGCGCACTCCGTATCGGGCTTGTCACACCTGGTGCCTCGGTTGCCGTTGACGGCAAACCGGTCCGTGTCGATTCGCAAACCGGTCGGTTTGTCGTCGGGATCGGGCGTGACCGGTCCGCACCGCTCCAGATCACGGTCACCGGAGCGGACGGGACGTCAGAAATCTTCGGTTTTCCGGTCTCGGTCCGGGATTATGAGATCGAGCGGATCGATGGTCTGCCACCGCGCAAGGTGTCGCCTGATCAGGCAGATATGGATCGAATTCTCCGGGAAGGGCGCCTGATATCTGCCGCCCGGGCGCAGAATTCGGACCTTGTCCATGCGCTCGCGGGTTTTCGCTGGCCGATGACCGGACGTATCAGCGGGCGCTACGGCAACCAGCGCATCCTCAATGGCGAATCGCGCCGCCCGCATCTGGGGGTCGATATCGCAGCCTCGCCGGGTACGCCGGTCGGGGCATCGGCGGCGGGAGTTGTCTCGCTGGCCGAGCCGGATCTGTTCTATACCGGCGGAACCATCGTCATCGACCACGGGCATGGGGTGACCTCGATCTATTCTCACCTCGCCGCGATTGATGTTGCGGTCGGTCGAGAGGTCGCGGCGGGAGAGATCATCGGTACGGTCGGATCGACCGGCCGTTCGACGGGGCCGCATCTGGACTGGCGGATCAACTGGTTTGACCTGCGGCTCGATCCGGAATTGATCGCCGGGCCGATGCCCGAACCCCGGTAATCAGGCCGGGCGCGCCGACAGGAATGCGCTGACCGCTTCGCGGTCATCCCACGTCGGGACCACGGGAACGGACTGCACCATCTCGCGCGCCTCGGGCGGCAGCCGCACAAGGTCTTTTTCTGTTGTCACGGGAACTGCCTCAAGCTTTGCTGCCTGTTCGCAGAGCGCCATGATCTGCGCGGGCCGATAGGGCTTGTGGTCGGCAAAGGCGTGCTGTTCGACGATGTCGCAGCCGAGTTCGACCAGTGTGTCGAAGAACTTCTGCGGGCGGCCGATCCCGGCAAAGGCCAGCACCCGCCGGCCCGCGAGCTCCTGTGCCCCGGCTGTCGGGACAAGGCGGGCCGTGAAGACCGCAACACGGTTCCCGATTTCACCCAGAACGCCGGTCTTGTCGTCACCGATGACGACAACCGCATGGGCGCGCGCGAGGCCGTTTGGGATGGTCTCACGCAAGGGACCTGCCGGGATGACGCGCCGGTTTCCAAAGCCGGTCGCTCCGTCGACGACAAGAATGGCCGTGTCCTTGACGAGGGACGGGTTCTGGAAACCGTCATCCATGATGATGGTTCGGGCGTCCTTGCGCGCTGCCGCCTGCGCACCTTTCGGGCGGTCCCGCGCAACCCAGGTCGGTGCCTGGCGTGCGAGCAGAAGGGCTTCGTCGCCCACATCGCAGGCGGTGTGGGTGTCCGGGTCGACCTGCAGCGGCCCGGTTTCACGCCCGCCATAACCACGGGTGAGGAAGGCAATATCATCGGTTGCGAGAAGCTCGGCGATGGCTAGGGCAACCGGGGTTTTGCCTGCACCTCCTGCCACCAGATTGCCGATGCAGATGATGTTTGCTTCGACGTTCTGGCCGGGTGTCGCAGCACGAGAGAGGCGGCTGGCAACATCATAAAGGGTGCTGGCCGGGGCCAGTAGCTTGGCCGCCGCGGATGATGGTCTGAACCAGAAATCCGGGGTTTTCATGTCTGGCTCGCTACGGCTTTTGCGAGGAGCGGTTGCAGGCGCTGCATGGTCGTGTCGAGTACAGCCTGATTGCGCGCAGCGGCAGCCTGCGCGGCGTTTGTCATGGCGTCGAGTTTTGCTGGGTTCCCCAGCAGATCGGCCACGGCCCGGGTCAGCTCTTCCCTGTTGGCGACTTCGCGGCTTGCACCGGCGGTACCGAGATCAACCGTGATCGAGCGGAAATTTTCCACATGGGGGCCGTGCAGCACGGCGCAACCCAGTTGCGCGGCCTCGAGCATGTTTTGACCACCATGGGGGATCAGCGAGCCCCCGACAAAAGCCAGCGGGGAGACCCTGTAAAGCTGGCCCAGAAGCCCCGTCGCATCGACAAGATAGATATCGGTCGCTGCGGTGATCGGGTCCCCGCGGGAGTGGCGCGCCACGGACAGGCCGATACGCTGGAGGGATTGTTCCACTTCATCGCCACGCTGGGGGTGGCGGGGCGCGAGCAAGGTCAGCAGGCCCGGCAGACGGTCTGAAAGTGTGTGATGGACCTCGCCGACCATGTCTTCTTCGGTGCGGTGTGTGCTGGCGGCGAGCCAGACCGGTCGCGCGCCGATGGCGTCCTGAAGGGTGATCAGTTCGGACGCGGTCGCCGGCAAAGGGGCGGCGGCGAGCTTCAGGTTTCCCGTGACCGAGACATGGGGTGCCCCAAGGTCACGCAGGCGTTCGGCAATCGCTTCATCCTGCGCGAGGATCGTGTCGAAGGCCGACAGCAACTGCCGGGCAAGGCGGGGCGCCCGGTGCCAGCCCTTGTGCGAGCGCGCCGACATGCGGGCATTTATCAGGGCGAGGGGGATATTGCGGCGGCGCGATTCGAGCACAAGATTGGGCCAGAGTTCGGACTCAACCCACAGCCCCGCCCCCGGCTGCCAGTAGTCCAGAAACTTACGCACCCATGCAGTCCGGTCGACCGGCACGTATTGGTGGATTGCCCGATGGGGCAGGCGGTCCCCCATCATCTGGGCCGAGGTGACCGTGCCGGTGGTCATCAGGATGTGGAGTTCCGGAGAAGCCCGCAGAATGCGCTCGATCAGGGCCAGAACGGACTGCGCTTCGCCGAGGCTGGCTGCGTGGATCCAGACAAGCGGGCCGCGTGGACGTTCGATCGAGGCGATGCCCCGGCGTTCGTCCACGCGGGTTGGTTCTTCCTTGCCCCGCATGATGCGTTGCTGGATCAGAAGTTCGACCAGAGGGAGCGCGGCGGTGGTCGCAGCGCGGTAGAGGTTGGCGGAAAAAGTCTGGTTGCGCGCGGCCAATGCCGGGCCTTGTGCGTTCATGCCTTGGCGCGTTCGGCGACCACTCCGTCGTCCTGATTGTCTTTCTGGGAATCCCCGTCCGCTGGCTCGGAAACCGTTGTGCGAAATTGCAGGCGGCTCAGCCGGGCATACAGGCCGTCCTGTTGCTGGAGGCTTTCATGGGTTCCGGTTTCAACGATCCGGCCGCCATCCATCACCAGAATACCGTCGGCATTCATCACGGTTGCGAGCCGGTGCGCGATCACCAAAGTGGTCCGGCCTTCGGTCAGGCGGTCCAGAGCGGCCTGGACCTGTTGTTCGGATTCGGCATCGAGCGCGCTGGTGGCTTCATCGAGCAGCAGGATCCGGGCGTCTTTCAGCATGGCACGCGCAATGGCGATCCGCTGACGCTCACCGCCCGAGAGTTTCAGGCCGCGATCACCAACCAAGGTGTCATAGCCTTCGGGCAATCCGGAGATGAAGTCATGGGCCGCAGCGGCCTTTGCCGCCGCAATCACGTCTTCGTCGCTCGCATCCGGGCGACCGAACCGGATATTGGCGGCTGCCGTGTCATTGAACAGCGTGACGTCCTGACTGACCAGGGCGATGCTGTCGCGCAGGCTGGCGATGGTCACGCCGCGCACATCCTGTCCGTCGATCATTACCGAACCGGTATCGGCATCGTAGAAACGCAGGAGCATGTTCATCACGGTCGACTTGCCCGCCCCGCTGGGGCCGACCAGCGCGATGGTCTGCCCGGCGGCCACATCGAAGCAGACATCCTTAAGGGCCGTCTTGCCCGCTTCGTATTCGAAGGAGACGTGCTGAAAAGCAACAGCCCCGCCCGAAACCACCAGTGGTTTGGCGTCGGGCTGATCGAAGATTTCGGCGTCTTCATCGAGCAGGTCAAAACTGCGCTTCACCGCGGCCAGACCTTCCTGCAAGGCTGCGTTGAGGTTCCCGAGGCTGCGGATCGGCTGATAGGCAAGGATGACGGCTGACAGAAATCCAACAAACCCGCCCAGTGTTCCCGTGCCGCTGATGATGCGCCAGCCTCCATAGGCCAGCACGGCGGCAACCGAGACGCCACCGAGGGTTTCGAGGATCGGGTACATCCGGGCCCGGCCCTTCACGGTTTTCATCACCAGATAATAGATCTGGTCGAAAAGATCGTTGGCGCGTCCGCGTTCGTAGCTTTCCATCCGGTAGGACTTGATCAGCCGGACGCCGGAGAAGGCCTGTTCGAGATTGGCGGTCAGGTCTCCCATGCCGCTTTGTGCGTTTGTCGAAGCACGACGCAGGCGGCGTCCGATCCGGATGATGGGGCGCCCCGCGATCGGGTAGGTCATGATCACGAGCAGGGTGAGCAGCCAGTCCAGATAGAACATCATGCCCACCAGAGCGAGGGCGGTCACGAGGTCGCGGGCCATCGCTGTCATGGTGCGCGACAGGGCGTCCCGCATCAGGTTCACGTCATTTGTGAACCGGGAAATCAGCTTGCCGGTGGAATTGAGATGATGCGTGCGCATATCCGCGCGCATCAGATGGGCAAACATGGCCTTCTGAAGCTCATTGATCACCCGCAAGGCGACCGATTGGGCCAGGACGCTTTGTCCGTAGGCTGCCAGACCCTTGAAGAAAGTCACCAGGATGATGGCAGCGGGCATCATCCAGATGACATTTCTGTTCTCGGCCTGCAGCATGTTGATCGAGGTTTCGATCAGTTTCGGATAGGCCGCCGAAGCCGCAGCCACCACGAGCATCAACGAGACGGCCACAGTGATTCGTGGCAGATGTTTGCGCATCCAGTCGCGCCAGAGTCGGCGCATCAGATAGCCAGTTGTGTCCTTGCCCGTATGCTGCATGTCGCGGCCCGGTATGCCTCCAGATGTTTCGGCGGGATGGAGCCACAGGCACCGTCGCCAACGCAAGTTTAACATGTGCGGTTTCATGTCAGTTCCTGAGGGGAAAGGGCGGTTGTTCAACGCACGGCAAGGGTGATAGAGCTTTTTCATGGCTATTGCAGAATCCGCGTCAGGCGGGACCCCCGAGTCAGATGTGACAGCGTCCCTGCTGCACCGTGACTGCCCGAAATGTGGCACCGACAACGCAGATGCACCCGCGCTGGAGTATTCGTGGGAGCATTGGGTCTTGCGTGGGTGCGGGCGATGCGACTTCGTCTATCTGGAGAACCCGCCCGATTACGCGGATTTCGCCGTTGCCTTTGCATGGGAGCGCAATCACGGCGACCGGAGCAAGCGCATGAAGGCCGAGTATCCGGTCTCCCATGCGGTGTCCAAAAGCTGGCGGAAATTCTATCGCGCGGCGGTCAAGAAACCCGACAAGCTGGCCAACCGTATCAACAAATGGGTGCCGCCCGGGGTGGTGATCGATGTCGGGTGCGGCAATGCCGACCGGCTTCTGGTCCTGCCCGATCATTACGAGACCTGCGGGATCGAAATTTCCGAAGGCCTGGCCAGCGAAGCACGCGAATTGCTGGCCGCCCGTAACGGGTCGATCATCAACGCACCGGCTGTTGAAGGTCTGGCGAGTTTCCCGAGCGGCAAGGCAACCGGCGTTCTCATGCGCTCGTTCCTGGAGCATGAGCACAAGCCGATCGAATTGCTGACCCAGGCCGAACGGGTGTTGCAGCCCGGCGGTATCGCGATCATCAAGGTGCCGAACTTTGCGAGCATCAACCGTCGCGTGATGGGATCACGCTGGTGCGGGTTCCGGTTTCCCGGGCACGTCAATCACTTCACGCCGGCGAGCCTGCGCGCGATGGTGGCGGATGCCGGTTTCACGATTGCCAGCTTCAACGCGCTCGACCGGTTTTTCCTGAGCGACAATATGTGGATGGTCGCCCGCAAGGACTGACCCTTCCGACCTATCTCATTCCATGGAGGACAGATCATGGCACGCATCGAGCCGATTTCCCGTGAGGACATGAACGAGGCGCAAGCCCGCGTCCATGATGCTGCAAAGGCCGCTGGCAATCCCGTTGGCGGACCCTTCACGGCCTATATCCGCATTCCCGAATTGTACGAGAAAGCGCAGGATATGCGCACCGCACTTGGGCACGCGCCGCTGAGCGAGCGCGAGCGCCAGATTGTGTATCTCATGGTCGCCCGGCACTGGAATGCCGGCTATCCGTGGTTTGCACAGTCGCGCAACGGCCTGAAGATCGGGCTCGACCGGAGCATCATCGATGCCATCAATGCTCGCGAGAGACCTGCTCTGACCGATCCACGTGAACAGACCTGTCATGCAGTCGCGCACGAACTTTTGACGTCACAGCGGCTCAGCGACGAGTCCTATGCCGGAGCCAAGGACGTGATGGGGGAAACCGATCTTGTTGCCCTCGTCGTCGCGACCGGGCAGTTCATGATGACCTGCTGCACAGCCAATGCATTCGATGTGGTGCCACCTGCGGACGAACCGGTTCCCTTGCTAGGCTGATCGGATTTCAGGCGGCTCCGCCGTCGCCCGGCATGATCGGGGCCAGATACGACACGAACAATTCGGCGCAGCGCGCCCAGGAAAAGCCAAGCGCGTGCTCCCGGCATTTTCCCGGATTGGCTTTTTCGAGAGCCATCTCCACGGCATATCCCAGATCTTCGCTCAGGCATCCCGGCCCGTCATGACCGACAACATCCAGCGGCCCGGGGACTGGATAGGCGGCCACGGGAATGCCGCTGGCCAGAGCCTCGAGCAGCACCAGCCCAAAGGTATCGGTCCGGCTGGGAAAGACGAAGACATCGGACGCGGCGAAATGCCGGGCGAGGGTTTCGCCATGTTGCTCGCCGGCAAAGATCACATCGGGAAACCTCGCTTCCAGCTCACGCCGCTGGGGACCATCGCCCACAACCATCTTGGTGCCCGGAGTCTCAAGTTCCAGAAAGGCCGAGATGTTCTTCTCGACGGCCACCCGCCCGGTGTAGAGCTGAATCGGGCGCGGCAATGAGTCGAAGGAATCCGGCCATTCGTCATGGGGCCGCGGGCGGAACAGCTCGGTATCCACCCCGCGTGTCCATTCGACGGTGTTGTCGAAGCCCCAGCCACGCAGTTCGCGATCAATGGTTCGGGTGGCGACCATGACCCGTTCCGCGCGGCC
>JAURLR010000347.1 GCA_030831135.1 Alphaproteobacteria bacterium | reverse complement strand
CGGAAATTGCCGCGAAAGAGCCCTTCAACTTCTCACCCCCCGACATCTCGGCCCTTTATGGCCGCGTTGCCGCTGCCGGTGAAAAGCAAATGCGCGCCGCATTCGCGCTGCGTGACAAGCAAGAGCGTTCCAACGCCATCGACGCGGCTTCGGCTGCGATCAAGGGCGCATTGGCTGCCGAAGATCTGGCCGACATCAACCTTGGTTCGGCGATTAAAAAGCTCGAATCCTCGATCCTGCGCGGTGACATCATCAACGGTGGCGCGCGCATTGACGGGCGTGACAACAAGACCGTGCGCCCGATTGTGTGCGAAACCGGCCTTCTGCCTCGCACCCATGGCTCGGCCCTGTTCACCCGCGGCGAAACCCAAGGCTTGGTCGTCACCACCTTGGGCACCGGCGAAGATGAACAGATCATCGACGCGTTGAACGGCAACACCCGTTCCAACTTCCTGCTGCATTACAACTTCCCGCCCTATTCGGTTGGCGAAGTCGGACGTGTGGGATCCCCCGGACGTCGCGAAATCGGCCACGGCAAGCTGGCATGGCGCGCCCTGCGTCCGCTGCTGCCCGCCAAGGAAGACTTCCCCTACACGATCCGCGTGGTCTCCGAGATCACCGAATCCAACGGGTCGTCCTCCATGGCGTCGGTCTGTGGTGCTTCGCTCTCGATGATGGATGCGGGTGTTCCGCTGAAGGCACCGGTTGCGGGTATCGCGATGGGCCTGATCAAGGAAGACGACGGCTATGCCGTGTTGTCCGATATTCTCGGTGACGAGGATCATCTCGGCGACATGGACTTCAAGGTCGCCGGTTCGGCCAATGGCATCACCTCGTTGCAGATGGACATCAAGATCACGTCCATCACCCAGGAGATCATGCAGATCGCGCTGGATCAGGCCAAGGAAGGCCGGATTCACATCCTCGGCGAGATGGCCAAGGTCATCGACACTTCGCGCAACGAGCTGTCCCAGCACGCCCCGCGTATCACCACGATGACGGTCCCGACGGACAAGATTCGTGACGTGATCGGTACGGGCGGCAAGGTCATTCGTGAAATCTGCGAAGTGACCGGCTGCAAGGTCGACATCGATGATGAGGGCCTGATCAAGGTTGCTTCCTCGGATGGCGAAGCGGCACAGAAGGCGATCGACTGGATCACCTCCATCGTGGCGGAACCCGAAGTCGGCGTGATCTACACCGGCAAGGTCGTGAAGGTTGTCGATTTCGGCGCCTTCGTGAACTTCTTCGGCGCCCGTGACGGCCTGGTCCATATTTCCGAGCTCAAGAATGAGCGCGTGGGTACAGTCACCGACGTGATCAACGAGGGCGACGAAGTGAAGGTCAAGGTCATCGGGATGGATGATCGCGGCAAGGTCAAGCTGTCCATGCGCGTCGTCGATCAGGAGACCGGCGAAGAGCTCGAGGACACGCGACCGCCGCGCGAGCCCCGTGAAGGTGGCGACGAAGATCGTCCCCGCCGTCCGCGCCGCCCGCGTCGCGAAGACTAATCTCGGCACATATCGCTGAAACGAAAGCGGCCCCGGAGAAATCCGGGGCCGTTTTTTTGTTTTTCGGGTTATCCCCGACTTTCTATCGCGGGTAAATTCACCGAATAGTACGACTCAGGAGAGTATTACGAGAACGTAACACGAACAACAATGCGTGGCTCAAATGGCTCTCCCGAAGTCTTATCTAACAAGTGCAAAAAATCTCCCGGCTGTTTTTGAAGCGATATCTGGCGCTCAAGCCCCAGAGCGTTTCACACAGAGATTTCTAGAATCCCTTGAGTTTAAGTCGACATCAGATCGTCTAGTGATCTCAGTGCTAAAATCCCTCGGGTTTCTTGCAGACGATGGACGGCCGACTGAACGGTACTTTGCCTTCCTTGATCAAACGCAGTCCGCCATCGTTTTAGCTGAGGGTATCCGTGAAGCATATGCAGACTTATTCCAAGTTAATCGGGAGGCCCACAAGCTTCAACGGCCCGATCTAATCGGGAAGATTAAGACACTGTCCCAAGGTCAATACTCAGATTCCGTGGTTGATAAGATAGCTCTAACCTTCTCTGAACTTTGCAAACTCGCGGATTTCGATACCAGAGCCGCAGTTCGAAACCTTGGGGAAACCGATAAAAAGGACGAAGTAGAAAATGAGGAATCTTCTACCGAAGAGGGGCAAATCTCATTTGGGGGGCTTCACTACAACATCCAATTGATACTACCGGCGTCGCGTGATCCGAAAGTGTATGACGTTCTATTTCGAGCCTTAAGAGAGCATCTAAAATGACCGAGAATTTGAATGATCTCTATACATTCGTATATCGCGGGCAACTAACCGAAGAGGCTCTTGATGGTGCAGACCGGAGGGCCAAACAAGACAATCAAAGCGAATATGAAAACTATTGGTCTTTGCTCTCTGTCGACGAGCTGGATGAGCAGCATGTGCAAAGCGCAAATACCATGGCGGCAGTTTATGTTGCGTTTGCTGCCTTTGAGAACTCGGTTCGAGAGCTAATTTCGAGAACCCTTCTCGACGAAGTGGGAGAAGATTGGTGGACTCATTGTGTCTCGAAGAATGTTCGCGACGCAGCGGAGAGTCGGCGAGATAGCGAAGAAAAAGTTCGATGGCATACTCAAAGAGGGCAAGACCCAATTCACTACACGATGCTTCCTCACCTGTTGAATATTATTCGGAATAACCATCAACCACACTTCGCTCCTCTTATTCACGATATTGAGTGGGCGGCAAGTGTGTTTGAAATTATTGATAGGTGTCGAAATGTTATCATGCACAGTGGGGCATTAAATCAGCGTGATGTTGCGCGGTTAGGGACCTTTATTCGAGATTGGAACTCTCAAGTTACGGTATAGCGTACCGGGAATTTGCATTTGCGATCCGAAACAAAAGCGGCCCCGGAGATTTCTCCCCGGGGCCGTTTTGTTTGTCGCTTTTCCGTGGAGCGTCGCTACTCCGCTACTCCGCTGCGGCCTTCTGGCCTTCCAGCGCCGCAAGGATGCGGGGCGGGGAGATGGGCAGGTCGTCGAAATAGATGCCCAGCGCGTTGTGGATCGCGTTGCGCACGGCGGCCGGGCCAGGCACGAGCGGGACTTCGCCCACCCCGCGCACACCTTGCGGGTGCTTGGGGTTCGGGATCTCGATGATATGGGTGTCGAGCATCGGCAGGTCTGACGCGACCGGCATCCGGTAATCCAGGAAGCCCGGATTATCGACCTTGCCGTTCTTGTCGTAGAGGTATTCCTCATTGAGCGCCCAGCCGATGGCCTGGGCGGCACCGCCCTGCATCTGGCCCTCGACATAGCTGGGGTGGACCGCCCGGCCCACATCCTGCAACACCGTGTAGCGGATCACCCGCGCGATCCCGAGTTCGGGGTCGATCTCGACATCGCAGATATGGGTGCCGAAGCCGCCTTCTGCGCCTGTCGTGTTGAGCTGGGTGCCCGCACCGATCGGGCCGCCGCTCTCATTCGCGCGGGCGGCAAGCTCTTCGAGTGTCAGTGGCGGGAATTGCCCGGCGTTCGCCCCGGCCGGCCGAGCTTCACCGTCTTCCCAGATGACTGCCTCCGGGTCGATATCCCAGATCTTCGCGGCCAGTTCGCACAGGGTCGCGATGATCTTTTTGGTGGACTCGGTGACCACGATGGAGGAGGCAAACAGCACCCGGCTGCCGCCGGTCAGGTTCGAGAATCCGATGGTGGCCGTGTCACCGATCAGCACCGAAATCCGCCGGTAGTCGATTCCCAGCAACTCGGCACAGATATTGGCGATGCCCGCGCGTGAGCCGCCGATATCCGGGTGGCCGGTGGTAACCACCACATTGCCGTCTTCGGTGATGTTGACCTGGGCCGAGGATTCCCCACCGGCATTGAACCAGAAACCGCTGGCCACGCCGCGTCCCTGATTGGGGCCGAGCGGGGCATTGTAATGGGCATGGGCCTTGGCGGCTTCCAGGGATTCCACATAGCCCATCAGCGGGAAGGTCGGACCGTGGACCGCCTTGGTGCCTTCCTTGGCCGCGTTTTTCAGGCGCAGATCGAGCGGATCCATACCCAGCTTGTCGGCGATTTCGTCAAGCACACATTCCACCCCGAACGCACCAATCGGCGCGCCCGGCGCACGATAGGCGGCCACCTTGGAACGGTTGCTGACCACGTCGTAACCCAGCGTGCGACCGTTGGGGATGTCATAAGGGGCCAGCGCACAACCGACCGCGCCGCGGATCGGTGAACCCGGCAGCCCGCCGGCCTGCAGCCAGTAGATGCCTTCGGCTGCTGTGATTTTGCCGTCTTTGCGGACGCCGATCTTCACGGTGCTCTTGGAGCCCGAGGTCGGACCCGAGGCGCGCATCACCTCTTCACGGGTCATCACCATCTTCACCGGACGCCCGGACTTCTTCGACAGGATCGCGGCCATCGGTTCGAGATAGATGATGGTCTTGCCGCCGAAGCCGCCGCCGATTTCGGCGGGGATCGCGCGGATGTTGCTCTGGGGGATACCCGTGAGCAGCGCGGTCATGGCGCGGACCATGAACTGGCCCTGGCTCGACGACCAGATGGTCATCTTGCCGTCGGCCGCCGTGCTGACGAGACAGGCATGGGGTTCGATATAGCCCTGATGGACGGGACGCGTGGTGAAGTCCCGTTCGATAACGAGATCGGCTTCGGCAAACCCGGCCTCCACATCGCCCTTGGTGTGTTCGAGCGTGCCCGCGATGTTCGAAGGCTTGCCGTCAAAGGTGATGAAGTCGTGCAGGATCGGCGCATCCTTGGCCAGTGCGTCATCAATCTCGATCGCATGGGGCAGGACCTCATATTCGACCTCGATCAGCGCGCAGGCTTCTTCGGCGATGGCCTCGCTGGTGGCGGCAACCCCTGCAATGGCGTGGCCGTGCCAGAGTGCCTTTTCACGGGCCAGCACATTGCGGCACATCCAGCGCATGTCCTGAATGCCGAGCGGAACGGGCGTGTCGACGGGGAAGTCGACGATATCAGCTGCCGTGACCACCGCCTTCACGCCGGGCAGGGCCTCGGCCTTCGAAGTGTCGATGGACTTGATGACCGCATGGGCATGGGGGCTGCGCAACACCTTGCCCCAGATCATGCCGGGCATGCTGGTGTCGGCTGCGAAGGCCGCACGGCCGGTGACCTTGTCAATCCCGTCGGGGCGAATGGTGCGTTCACCGATCCACTTGTTGGAGATCTCGTTCATTGGGCTGCCTCCCGCATTTCCGCTGCCGTGTCCATCACCGCGCGGATAATCTTGTCATAACCTGTGCACCGGCAAAGATTGCCAGCAAGCCAGAACCGGACCTCGGTTTCCGTGGGGTCCGGGTTTTCATCGAGCAGCGCTTTCGCCGCGATCAGGAAGCCCGGTGTGCAGATGCCGCACTGGAGTGCGGCGGATTCGAGGAACTTGGTCTGCAAGGGGTGCAAATTCTCGCCCTCGGCCATGCCCTCGATCGTGGTGATCTCGTGGCCGTCGGACTCGGCGGCCAGCATCAGGCAGGCGCAGACAAGCGTGCCGTCGAGCGTGATCGAGCACGCCCCGCAATCGCCCGTCGCGCAGCCTTCTTTGGCGCCGGTCAGCCCGAGCCGGTTGCGCAGCGCATCCAGCATGGTCTCGTTCGGGTCGCAGAGGAACTCCTCCGGTTCGCCGTTGATGGTGGTGGTGACGTGAATCTTTGTCATGGGTCGCTTCTCCCTAGGCCTGTGCGGCGCGTTCGGCGGCGATGGCCACCGTGCGTTTCAGCAACACGCCCGCTACGCTGGTGCGGTAGGCAATCGTGCCGCGCTTGTCGTCAATCGGGTTGCAGGCCGCCCGGCAGGCCGCGGCGGCGGTTTCCAATGCTGCGTCGTCCAGGTGCGATCCGATGAGGGCGGCTTCGGCGTCCGGGACCCGTCGCACGGTCGGTGCGACCGCGCCCAGCGCAACACGTGCCGCGGTGCAGGTCTCGCCATCCATGGTCAGGAAAACACCGCAACCAACGACGGCGATGTCCATCTCCGTACGTGGAATCATCCGCAGATAGGCATCCCCGGAATGGGCGGGATGGGCCGGGAACGTAAAGGATACGGCGATCTCGCCGGGCGCCAGATTGGTCTTGCCTGGTCCTGCGGGGACGTCCTCGACGGCCAGTTCGCGCCGTCCGTTGGGTCCCTGAATGGTGACGGTTGCACCGGCGGCCACCAGCCCCGGCACGCTGTCGGCAGCGGGTGAGCCGTTGCACAGGTTCCCGCCAAAGGACGCGCGCCCCTGAACCTGGGTCGAACCGATCAGGTTCAGGGCTTCCAGCGCCCCCGGCCAGATTTTGCCAAAGGTCGGGTGCCGTTCCAGCGTCGCGCCCGAGACAGCAGCACCGACAATGAACCCGCCCCCGGCGGTTTCTTCGATCGCCATGAGTTCGGGGATCTTCTTGACGTCGACGATCATGCCGGGCTTTGCAAAGCCGGACTGCATCTGGACCAGCAGGTCGGTTCCGCCTGCCAGAATTCGGGCCGCGCCTTCGGCGGCCGCAAATGCGCGCACCGCTTCGTCGAGCGTGGCCGGCGCAAGGTATTGAATATTCGTCATGTCGGTGTCCGGTGTCGTTTCCCCATGTCGCTGACCCCCGAGCCCTGTTCTGTCTGACAGGTTCGTGATGCCCGCGTGTGGAAAGAAGTTACAGGCAGAGCGCGTGCAGGAACAGCCCTGCGAGGCCAACTTCCTCGCCAATTTTCGGTTCGCGGGCGGTTCCGCCTCGTCCCGACGCGCGAATCAGGCGTAGAGTGCGCTGTCATAAAAATGCAACAAAACAACAAGACGCGCCTTTATCTGTGTTTTTGAATACCAAAACCGTCCAGCAGGTTGCTGCGCTGCCATTTGTCCCGCTGGGTGATGGCGTCGAGGTGCTGCTTGTGACCTCGCGCCATGGTGGGCGCTGGCTGCTGCCCAAGGGCTGGCCCAATGGCAAGGAGCCCTTTGCCGAGGCGGCCGCGCGAGAAGCCCTTGAAGAAGCCGGAGTGGTCGGCGCGGTTCACAGCCAATCCATTGGCGAATACACCTACACCAAGACGATGCCCAAGGGGTATCAGGTGCGCAGCCATGTCTTTGTCTATCCATTGCTGATCTGCGAGCACCGCCTCGACTGGCCCGAGCGTGACGAACGCAGCTGTCGCTGGGCGGCGCTGGATGAGGCGGTTGACCTCGTCGGTGATCGGGGCCTGTCCCGTCTTCTGAAAAATCTG
>JAURLR010000346.1 GCA_030831135.1 Alphaproteobacteria bacterium | reverse complement strand
TGTCGCCGTCCATCTGGGCGGGCACCACCTTGCCAAGAAAGTCGAGGGTCCCCGCAATCCGGGCCCGGGCGCCAGCGATATTCGTATCGGGCTCCATGACGACCTCCGGGGCATCCATGTTCGCAAGCCGTGCCACGCCACCCGCGGCATGGACGCAGGCCTGGCGAATCTGTTCGGCCAGGGTGAGCATGTCCGGGGCCAGCCGGCGTGACATCAATTCGGCTTCGTCGAGGCCGGTTTCTTTGACAAATCCGGTCGCGCGCTCGAGCACGTCATCAAGGCTGGTCAGCATCTGCTGATAGGCGGGGACGGAAATCTTGTACATGGTAATCGACATGGTCTGTGTTCCTGGGGTGCGGGATTAGTCGAAGCTGAAGCCGATGGTGCGGCACCGGAAATAGAGGCCACCATCCTGTACAACAAGGCTGAGCATCATCGTGTCACCCTCATTGTGGTGTTCGTGGCGTGCCGCAGGCGGCGTGATCATCAAGGCGTGTTTCTGCCAGTCAATGCGGTGACCTTCGATGATGGAGTAGACCCCTTCGCATTGAAGGGGCAGCGTCAAGGCAACGGAGTTGTGGCGGTGCGGGCGCTGGACACTGTGCGGGCCGAGCGCGTTCATGGCCAGCTTGATGGTGGGGTGCGCGGCATCCGCATTGCCGTTGCGTTCACTCGTCAGGTGCAGCGCCATCCCCGACGCATCAGGATCGGCCTTCTGGGATTCGCGGACCCGTTTCATCTCTGCACGGATATCGGCAAGCGGGTAACGGACGGCCCGGGTCGGCGCATCTTCTGGTGCAGGGGCGGCAAGGCCGTGAAAGGCCAGTTCGGGTTCGTTGGTGATCAGCAGGAGGACGGCATCCTTGTCTCCCGCGGTCAGTCGGGTTTCCTCGCCGCCGGGTAAGGAGAAGACGTCTCCGGTCTGCCAGGTCAGAGATTCGGCGCCCTTCTCGGCCTGCCCGTATCCCTGAATGACATAGTAGAATTCGCCGCTGGCCCGGAAGGCGCCATTGAGCTGTTCCCCGGCGTTGATGCGGCCATAGCGGGCGAGCATCAAGGGGGTGGTGGCCGCCTCATCCAGTCCGATGCGCGCACCGATATCGAGGGCAGTCCAGCCGGTCGGCGCATCATCCGCCATGGATTCTGCAAGTTCGGCGGCAAAAACATGCCGCGGAATCTCCGGTCGCTCGACCTTGAAGATGTTGGCCGGGCTGTAGTAACGCGCCCGGGCCACAAAGGCGTCGCCTTCAGGTCTGTCGTGATTCTTCGGTGTTGCACCGTCCATCTTTCGCTCCTCCCGGTCCGAGATGCAAAGTCTAGTCGAACTCCCGGTATCCACCAACGGGCTTGACCTGTGGCGTGCCGCCGCCTTCACTTGTTCGGGGGAGTGCCTTCATGACTGACGCCAGCGTGAAAACTGTTTCTGTTCCGCCCGATCTGGTTGCCCGGGCGCGGGCCATTGTGCCGCTTCTGGCCGCCCGTGCCGAAGCGACCGAGACCCTGCGACGCATTCCCGATGACACCATCCGGGATTTGAAGGCGGCGGGTCTGCACCGTATCTGCCAACCGGCGCGCTTTGGAGGACACGAGGCGCCGCTCGACGAGGCGTGCGACATCGTTGCCATGCTTGCGCGGGGTTGCGCATCGACGGGTTGGGTGGCCGGGGTCTACACCGATCACCAGATCCTCGTGGGTATGTTTGACAGCCGCGCCGCCGATGATGTGTGGGCAGATAATCCCGATGCGCTTGTCTCGGCAGGGTTTACGCCTTCGGGTTCGGTCGAACCCGTTCCGGGTGGATGGAAGCTGACGGGTTCATGGGGCTGGTCGAGCGGTTGCGACCATGCCGACTGGTTGGTTCTGGTGACCTTGTTGCCCAGCGGTGAAGACGGAAAGCCCGAACCGAATTTTTGCCTCGTGTCGCGGGACGAGGTTTCGATTGATGACGACTGGAAGGTCATGGGGCTGGCGGGGACCGGAAGCAAGACGGTGTCGGTCGTGGATGCCGTCGTGCCCACGCACCGTACCTTGCCTGGGCGGCTGGCCGCAGTCAGTGGTGCCCAGCGCGGTCAGGCCGACGCACCGGCGCTGTACCGGCTTCCCCATCCCCCATGTGTTCCCTTTCTGCTGGTCACGCCCTCGGTGGGAATTGCCGAAAGCCTGCTGGAGATCGTGACGGAAGAAATGGGAACTCGCGCTTCGCGTGGCGTGGCCATCGGGTCCTATCAAAGCCTGCAACTCCATATCGCCGAATCCGCTGCCGAGATCGACAGCGCGCGGTTGCTGATGATGCGTGATACCCGCTCCGCCATGGATGCCATGCGGGCCGGACGGGAGATGAGCCTCGCCGAACGGGCGCGCGCGCGTCGCGATCATGCCTATATCGTGCGCCTGTGCCGGCAAGCCGTGGATCGCCTGTTCACGGCTGTGGGCGGGCAGGGCATTTTTCTCGACAATGTGGCCCAGCGGAAGTTTCGCGATATCCACGCCATGAGCGGCCATCTCGCCCTGAACTGGGATATCGCTGGTACAACCTATGGCCGGGTGACACTCGGCCTCGACCCCGAAACGCGGCTTATCTGATGTTCTATGCCAACCACACAACTCTCGAGATTATCGGCCAGCTTCTGATTGCGACGCTGTTCCTTGGGACCTTGCTCATCAATGCGACCACGAAGGTGAAGCAGCACGCCGACCGGATGGCGGCGATGAATGTGCCCATGCCCATGGCGTCCTTGTGGATGGGCTTCACGCTGCAGGCCATCGGCGGCGTGATGGTGGCCGCTGACTGGCACACGGATATCGGGGCAATCATCCTGATCGTGTTCACGGTTCTGGCGAGCGCCATCTTTCACCGCTTCTGGTTGATGGATGATCCCCTGCGCCGCCACATGCACTTGTCGATCCTGTTCTCGAACATCGCGGTGATCGGGGCGCTGTTGCTGCTGGTCTAGCGGCCCTTCGCCATCTCGAGATATCTGGTGTCGATATAGTGTTCCGGTCCATGCAGGTCGTCGGGGGCGGGTCCGAACTCGCGGCGCAGATCCAGAACCGTCTCGATGCCCGGCATGTCGAAACTGCCGTCGCGCTGAAATCCGGTTTTGGGATCGAGGAAAACCTCGCAAGCCGCATTGGCGACCTCGCGGGACATCTGGGGCATGTTGGCGGTGATCAGGTCGAGGGATTCCGCACGGTTTTCCGGCGCGTAGCACCAGTCCACAGCTTCCAGATAGGCCGCAATGAACCCGGCAAGCGTTTCGGCGTTCTCCCGGGCCCATGCGATGCGCGCCCCGCCGACAAGGCCCTGATAGCTGTCGAGTATATCGCTGGCACGGGCCAGTATGTGGTGGCCCTTGGAAGCGCCGAGAACTTCGAAGGGGGTGACCTGAAGCGTGCCCTTCTGCTCGGGGTGTTCCATCATGGCCTGCCAGCGCTGCAACACGCCGCCGGTCGACATCCATTCGATTTCCTTTTCTTCGTCGATGCCATTCAGGGCGAGCATGCGGCGCAAGACAAAGGCAAATCCGGTGGTCAGGGCGTCAACCGTCAGAATCTTGCCGCGCAAATCCTCGAAGCTGTGGATGTCGGGCTGGACGACCAGCCGCAGGAACGCGTCATCGGAGCCCATGAAGGCGAAGAATTCGGTGTCGCCGTCGGCCGGGACTTCGCCCTGCTTCTCGCGATATGCGATGATGTTGTCGATGGCGGTCATCGCAATGTCGAACTTGCCTGCGGCCAGCCCGGTGAGCTGTTCGACTGAATTGGGCGTCATGACCAGTTCGGTTTCGATAGCGCGTGCGGCAAACAGGCCATGTGCGGCACCCACCCAGAGCGGTAGGTTGATGGCACCCGGGAACACATTGATGATCAGTTTCTGCATGGATTTTCTCCCCCTGTTTCCGTCTTCTTTGCGACGGCTTGATATTGCGATTTGCACGATGCACCAAAAAGCGTTTTGTTGTCGCTAGATGATGGATCGCGTGGACATTTCATATGACGGCAGCAACACGGTCTCGGTCGTTCCGGGGCGTGGCTTGCGGTTGATGGGTGAGGTTTATCCGCTGTTCCGCCCGCCCGATCCGGCCAGCGTGTCCGATCCGGATGCCTGTCTCGATTTCCTGAAAACCTTGCATCTGAGCCTCTGTCCGGTCTTCGACATCCGCCTGCGGCGCTGGATGGGCGCCTATTTCGATGCGGTGCGGGTGCAGACGGACAGGCATGCGTCCGAGCTCGCGCCGGTTGCCGGTCTGGACCCGGAGGTTGCCCATCGTGCCTGGTGCTATGCCGCCTACCGCCCGCTCTCCAACGCCCGTTTCGCGTTCGCGGGCGAGGCTCATGAGGTTCCCGTTCTGCTGTGGCTGGCGGACGGACCGCTGGCAATCTTTTTCGACAACACCGGTGCCAGTGAGGCGATCCGCAGTGTTGTCTTCAGGGAGGCCGAACTTGCGGCCCCGGCCGAAGAGTTTCTGTCCGCACTGGGCGGCGACGTCGCTGCATACTGGCGCGATGTCGCCGCCCCGCGGCACCCGTTTGTGCGCAGCGCCCTGTCGGGGTTGCGCGGGTAACGGTTCACTGACGACAAATGTATAAGTGCCTCAAAAACATCATATTTCCCTAGGGAACCAGATTCTTCCTGCTTCGTCTGTTCAATAGGACCGGTTCGTGCCGGTGCCGCCGCACATGTTTGAAGTGTGGTGAAACCCTGGAATGGAGAAGCAGGAAATGAAAAAAATCATGCTGACTGTGGCGCTTGTGGTCTTGCCGGCAACGGCCTTCGCGCAATCCATGGACCGCGATGCGCAGAATACCTACGGGCCGCAAGCCCAAGACTGGGAGTTCACCCTTTCGGGAACCGGTTCAAGCAACAATGATTTCGACAATCACAATTTCGGCCTGAGCGGGAGCGCAGGCAAGTATCTGACGGAGAACTGGCTTGTCGGCGGTCGTCAGTCTTTCAGCTTTGTGGATGTCGAGAATGGCGATGACAACTGGAACGGCTCGACACGTGCCTTTGTCGATTATGTTTTCGATTTTGACAAGTTCCGTCCCTATGTCGGTGTCAGCGTCGGTGCCATCTATGGCGACGGCGTGAGCGACACTCTTGCGGCGGGTCCGGAGATCGGCTTGAAATACTATGCGGACAAGAACACCTTCATTTTTGCCCAGACCGAGTATCAGTTCACCTTCG
>JAURLR010000345.1 GCA_030831135.1 Alphaproteobacteria bacterium | reverse complement strand
TGTATTGCAGCATGGTCGATTGCGGGCCGCCACCCTCGCGTATCCGCGAAAGGCGCGAGATGCCGCTCAGCAGGCGCGAGCGTTGCTGGTGGGCTTCCTCGCGCTCAGCTTCGGTATGGGTGATGTGCAGCGCGCGGGCGACCGCCACATTCATGGGGTCGAAGGTGCGACCGGCCGCTTCGACCGTCGCACGGTAGGTGTCAAATCGCTCCTGAATTGTCGCAAAGGACGCGATCTGGTCGAGCAACAGGTTGAACTCGTTCTGCGCGGCCCATGTCAGCCCCTCATCGCTGCCCGCAGCCAGCCAGAGCGGGGGATGCGGGCGCTGGATGGGCGGCGGCTCAACGACGATGTCCTGAAAGGTCCAGTGCTTGCCGATATGGGTAAAGCGTTCCTCCGACGTCCAGGCGCGCCGGATGACCTCCAGCGATTCCAGGAACAGCTCCTGGGCTTCATCGGCCTTGACGTTGAAGCCGTGAAACTCGTTGGCGCGATAACCCTTGCCCACTCCGAAATCGAGCCGCCCGCCCGAGAGCAGATCAACCGTCGCGGCCTGCTCGGCGAGCAGCACCGGATTGTGCCAGGGCAGCACCACGACAGCCGTCCCCAGGCGCATGCGCTTCGTGCGCGCCGCCAGATAGGTCAGCAGGTTGAGCGAGGCCGAAACCTGCCCAAACCCGGTGAAGTGATGCTCGACCAGGAAGACCGAGTGATAGTCGAGGTCTTCGGCTTCGACGATATAGTCGATGAAGTCCCGATAACCCTGGGTGCTGTCACGCGCGACCCCGCCGCGACGTGACGAGGCACCGCCAAACAATCCGAACTTCATCCGCTATGACCGCCCAAGGAACCTGCCACTAGTTGCGCACACGTTCGGGTTTGCCGGTCTTGGTCGAGGTCGACAGGGCCTCAAGCACGGCGACATTGGCGATCCGCTCTTCATTGGTGAAGCGATAGGGCTTCTTCCCGGAAACCGCATCGGCCCAGGCTTCGAAGTTCATCTTTACTGTGTCGCGCGGCTTGTAGACCTTCTTCGTCCGCTTGCCGTCCGCCGTACCGATATACATATGCGTGTCGCCCGGGTTTTCGGGATGCGCCATCTCATGAATATCGACCCAGGCCTTGTCACCGAACACGGTCAGGCGACCGTAAAACGGCGTCGCCGAAATCACGTTGATCGTGCCCATCGTCCCGTCCTTAAAGGTGAACTGGGTGGACGCCACGTCCCCGCTGGGCAGGTTGAGCAAACGTCGATCCGAGATCGCGCGGATCTGCTGGATCGGACCGAACATGCTGATGAACAGATCCGTCAGATGGACACCCATACCGGTCCAGCCGGCCGCGGGCGCATCCTTGGGATTGCCGCGCCAGTTGTCCTTTTTCATCGGCTTGAACTTGTCATGGGAGAAATTGCCTTCCACCAGCAGGACCGTGCCGAGTTCCTTTTTGGCAATCATGTCGGCGAGCTTTTCCATCGCCGTCTCGTAGCGACGCTCATGACCAAGGCCCATCACAAGGCCCTTCTTCTCGCAGGCGCGCACCATGCGCTTGGCGCTCGCGGCTGTCAGAGACAGGGGCTTCTCGCAGAAAATCTGCTTGCCGGCCTTGACCGCACGCAGCACCAGTTCCTCATGGGTCGAATGCGGGGTCGTCAGGATCACACCCTCGATTTTCGGGTCATCGAGCGCATCCTGATAATCGGTCAGAAGCTGAAACCCTTTAGCTTTTGCCAGCTTGCGTACGGCGGGGGTTGGCTTGACCTCGACCCCGGCGACCACACGAATTTTCCGGCTCTCATGCAGCACGGCGGCGACATGCGCACCCCACCACCCGAGACCGACAACGGCAACATTCAACATTGGATTCCACTCCCCGCATTCGTTGTTTGCTTTGCCCGACCGGGGCTTTCGCGGAGGTTAGCATGGCGACTTTGCGACACAAACCCGTCGGGCTAGATTGCGGGTCCGTCCTCACCACCGAGATTTCCCATGCCCGGCATATCCATCGAAGCCTTCAACAAACTGACTGCGATGGAGTTGCCTCTCGCCGCCCAGAATGGTTGTCACGCCGAAGACATCGGTGACGGCACGGCGCGGGTCCGCCTGCCGTTCAACAAATCCCTCACCCGGCCCGGCGGCACGATCAGCGGGCCGGCCATGATGGCGCTGACCGATTACGGCATGTACGCCGCTGTGCTCGGTGCCATCGGCGAGGTTGCGCTGGCCGTGACCACGAATCTCAACATCAACTTTCTGCGCAAACCCGAACCCGTCGACATGATCGCCGAATGCCGGGTGCTCAAACTGGGAAAACGCCTCGCCGTGGTCGAAGTCACCATCTATTCGGACGGAATGGACGAACCCGTCGCCCATGCCACAGGCACCTATTCCATCCCGCCAAACCCCAACAACGCCGGGACCGCGCTCCAGTCCTAGAAGAACAGGAATTCAATCATGTCCACAATCCAGTCACGTCGAAGCTTCATCTTCTCACCGGGCACCGATCCTTCGATGTTCGGCAAGGCCCTCAAATCGGGTGCCGATATCGTCTGCGTGGAGCTGGAAGACGGGGTTGCACCGCAGCACAAGGATATGGCGCGCGCCAACATGCTCGCGATCTTTGCCGAACCCCAGGCCGATGACGGCGTCGAACGGATCGTGCGGGTCAATATGCTTGGCTCCCCCGAAGGGGAAGCCGACCTGGCCGCTGTTCTGGAGACAGAAACCCCGCCCCCGGCCCTGATGATGCCCAAGGTCAACAACCCCGAAGAGGTCCAGCGGGTGTCTGACGCGCTGGACACAGCCGGCCAGTCGACCCGATTGCAGGTCATCATCGAGACCAACCCGGGGCTTGAGGCGGCCTATGAAATCGCCCAGGCCAGCGACCGGGTGGATGCGCTGCTGTTCGGCGGTGTCGACCTCGCCGCCGACCTGCGTTGCGAGTATGGCTGGGAACCGTTGCTCTATGCCCGCTCACGGGTTGTCCACGCCGCAGCGGGAGCCGGCATCGATGTCATCGATGTGCCCTGGCTCGATCTCGAGGACGAGGCCGGATTGCGGCAGGAAGCCGAGGCAAGCGCGCGGCTGGGATTCACCGGTAAGGGGTCGATCCATCCCAAGCAGATTCCGGTCATCAACGAAATCTTCTCGCCCAGCGCCGAACAGGTCGCCTATGCCCACAAGGTCGTCGCGGCCTTCGCGGCAGCCGATACAGGCCTGGTGGTGGTGGACGGCAAGCTGATCGAGCTGCCGGTGCTCCGTTCCATGGAGCGAATTCTGGCCAAGGCGGAACGGCTTTAGTCGCCACCCATTTGACGACCCGGATCAGCCGGTCCGGGTTGTCCCGGGTTGTCATCACAGTAAAGGCGTTACCCCTCTCCCCCTGTGAGGGGTTTTGCGTTTATGGTGCATCCAACGAATATTTCGAATGGGGGGAAACCAGATGTCGAACGACCCAAACCAGATGCAGCGTTTCACACGCGACCAGATCGAGGCCTTCATGGCGCGCTGTTTTGCCGGGGCCGGATTGCCGGACGCCGATGCCAAGAGCGTGGCGCATATGATGGCCGAAGCCGACATGCTGGGGAAGGATTCCCACGGCATCTTCCGGCTTCCCGGCTATATCGGACGGATCAAGGCCGGTGGCTTCAACCCCACCCCGGAGATGAAGGTCGAACGCGAATTCGCAGCCACCGCACTGCTGAATGGCGACAACGGCATGGGTCATCTGGTGGTCAAGAAAGCCGCCGATCTGGCCATCGAAAAGGCCAAGATCGCGGGCGTTGGCTGGGTCGGGCTGCATCACTCCAATCACGCCGGGGCGGCCTCGGTCTATTCCAACATGGCGCTCGAACACAACATGATCGGGCTTTATGTCGCCGTGGGCAGCGCCAACCACCTGCCGCCATGGGGCGGCACCGAGATGCTGCTTTCGACGAACCCCATTGCGGTTTCAATTCCGGGTGACGAAGAAAACGCCATCATCCTCGACATGGCCACGACGGTGACCTCCTATGGCAAGGTCAAGGTCTACGCCCAGCGCGGAATGGAAATGCCCGAAGGCTGGATGATCAATCAGGACGGGAGCCCGCTGACCGATGCCAGCAAATCCGACACCGGCTTCCTGCTGCCAATCGGCGGACCGAAGGGCTACGGCCTCGCCCTGATCTTCGGGATTCTGGGTGGGACGCTCAACGGTGCCAATTTCGGCCGCAACGTGGTTGATATGAACGCAGACCCGTCTTCGGTGACCAATACGGGGCAGTTCTATCTGGCCATCAACATCGAAGCCTTCATCGATCCGGCGCAGTTCAAGCGCGAGATCGACGAGGTGATCCGGCAGATGCGCAGCTCCCCCACCATGGGCGGTTTCGACAGGGTTCGCCTGCCCGGTGAATCGGCTCATGCGGCCTATGCCGACCGTATCGCCAATGGCGTCCCCCTGCCCGATCCGCTGCTGACCAATCTGGCGAAGGTCGCTGACGATCTGGGCGTGGACAAACTCGCCTGACCCCGCCTGCACCACGCGGCGGGAAAGCCCCGGTGACCCCGGTCATTCAGGCCGTGTTCTGGATGACCGGCACGTTGCTGTCATTCACCCTGATGGCCGTCGCTGTCCGGGAGATCTCCGGCGAGATTCACAGCTTCCAGATCATGCTGTTCCGCAGCCTGGGCGCACTTGTGATTCTGTTGCCGATCGCCGTGATGGCCGGACGGCATGTCTGGCGCACCACGCGGATCGGGACCCAGTTCGGACGCAATCTGGTCCACTTCGTCGCACAGCTTGGCTGGATTACCGGGATCGGCCTGTTGCCGCTGGCCGAAGTCTTCGCCATCGAGTTCACGACGCCGATCTGGGCGACGATTCTGGCCGTCCTGTTTTTGGGGGAACGCCTCAACCGCGGGCGCATCATCGCGCTTCTGTTCGGTTTCACCGGTATTCTGGTCATCCTGCGACCGGGCCTGACGGTGATCGAACCCGGCGCTTTTGCCGTGCTGGGAGCAGCGGTCGGCTTTGCGATCACGCTGACCCTGACAAAGTTTCTGACCCGCACGGATTCACCGCTGACGATCCTGCTGTACATGTCGGTGATCCAGCTGCCGCTGGGATTGATTCTGGTTGCCTTCGAATGGACGACCCCGACCCTGCTGCAGCTGTTCTGGCTGATGGTCATCGGCTTTGTCGGCCTGTCGGCCCATTACTGCACCGCAAGGGCCTTGTCGCTGGCAGACCAGACGATCGTCGTGCCCATGGATTTCATGCGCCTGCCGCTGATCGTGCTGGTCGGCTTCGCACTCTACAGCGAATCCGCCGAACTACTGGTTCTCGCGGGTGCCGGGCTGATATTTGCCGGGAACTACTATTCGATCTTCCGGGAGAACCGGCGCAAGAAAGAGACCGACTAGACCCGCGCAGGGTCAGCGGACGCGGACGACACGAAAGGTCCGCAACACGCCGTCATGCTCCATCACGGAGATATACTCGCCCTGCACAAGGGTATGACGGTCCAGCTTGTAAAGCGGCTCATCCTCATCGGCGGGTTCGTCGTCATAGTGGAATGCCCAGCCGCTGCCCCGATGCGCCAGATGGCCATGCTCGTCGGGTTCATTGTGCCAGAACCGCCGGACGGTGCATTTTTCCTTCTGGTTTTTCCATTCCGCGCTGTCGAAATGACCATCTTCGGTCAGAGGCGCAGTCAACTCGTATCCCCGCTCGACGCTGCCGTCGGGGAAGTCCTTGTCACGGGCAAGTTCGAGACGAATTTTGCGAAGCGGCATGACCAATCTCCTGCTCATCAAGTCAAAGAAGCTGATGAACAAGACTTAGCCCAAGCATCCGGGTCATATCTTGACCCACGTCAAAACCACCGGGAATTGAAGCCGCGATGCGTCCTAGAAGGCGCCCGCTGCCTCGCGCACGGCTTCAAGCTCGGGCAAGACAACCGTATGGGTATCGGGCAGCTCGATCAGGCCTTCATCGCGCAACGCCGTGAATGTGCGGCTTACCGTTTCGATGGTCAGGCCCAGATAATCGGCAATATCGGTCCGGGACATCGGCAGATGCAGTTTCGATTCCGGCGCATCTGATTCAGCCTGATCGAGACGATGCAACAGGAACGAGAGCAGCTGTTCGCGCGCGGTCTTTCGGCCCAGCAACAGCATCTGTTCCTGCGCGGCAGCCAGTTCATCGCGGCTCATGTCCAGCAGCTTTTCACGAACCGGCGGGATATCTGCTAGCAGACGTTCGAGGTTGGTCAACCGCATGCTGCACAACTCGACCGGTGTCATGGCCTCTGCGCCGTAGGCGTAAGTGCTGTCGGACACCAGCCCAAGAAAGTCGCCTTCGCCCAGAAAGCCCGTAATCTGGCGACGCCCATCGGGCAGCAATTTATACAACCGGACTTCGCCCCGGGATATGTTGTAGGCGTATTCTGCGGTTTCACCTTCCTCGAATATGACCTGCCCGGGATCGATATCCCGATGCGAAACAATCGCGGCCAGACGATCAATATCCTTGAAATCCATGGCAGCACACATGGCTTTGTGGCGTACATCACACTGATCGCAGCGGTGATGTGCATGCCCTGCGCTGGTCTGTCTCTGACGGTCGGTCATGTCATTCGCCCCGAAATTGCCGCTACGGTTCATAGCCTGGCATTACATTAGCGAGATTCAATATACACAAGGCACCTATTGAGCCAAATCAATGAACCACGCGCCTGATGCTTCATGATAACCCGCACCACATAAATAGAAAGAGCATCACGCGTTGACTGATCCTCATTCCAGAACGCAGGCCCTTACACACGCATTCGTGGATCAGGCCTACACCCTTGCACGGGAAGCCGATCACACGCTGACTCTTGACGCCTGGCGGCGTTTCGCGACGCCACTGGCCGCCGAACTGCCAACAGAAATGCGCGCTCCCGGCGTGATGCTTGTACTGCGCAAAGATCTGATCCGAGGGCTCGCCACGTTCCGCTGGAAACCGGATGTTGATGGCGCCCGACTGCTGGCGGCCCGGGACATCGTGATCATGGATCGTGCACGTAAGGAACGGGTCTCTCAGGACCTCCTTGGAGGATTGATCGAAATCGCTCTGCGCGACCACTGCTCGCGGGTCCATGCCGAGCTCCCGCGCTCAAGCGCCTGGCTGGACACGATGTGGTCTGACCCCGAGGGCAGCATCTATCGGCTTCCCATCGAATGTATTCGCCTGTCGCCGGATATTCGCACGCCTGCCGATGATGGCACCGTGGTGACGCTCCACCTCTCCTGAGCCGAACGGCCTAGTTCACGAGGCCGGAGAACTCCAGGCACTGAAACACGATCAGGCCGGTGCTGCTCAACCCGCCGAGCACAGGAACCCAGGCCGGCACCCGGAAATGCGGGCGCGTTTCAGTCTTCTCCCGATACTTGATGAAAATCAGCGACAGATTGACCAGAGCAAATACGCTCAGGATCGCGATCGAGGCGAGCCGTGCGAGGGTTTCAAGCGGTAGCAGAAGCGACCCGATGATGACCAATCCCCCCACCAGAAGGGTTACCACGACGGGTGTCTGGAACCGTGGATGCACATAACCGATCAGGCGCGGCAGGTTCCCCTGATCGGCCAGTCCGTAGAGCACGCGCGCGCCCATGATGATCTGGATCAGTGCGCCATTGATGATGGCAAGCGTTCCCACGAGAACAATCGGCAGAGACGAACGCCCCGAAGCGGCCGCATAGAGATCAGCAAGTGGTGCTTCACTCTGCCCCAGCGCACCTGCCGGGACACTCAGCAGCGCGACAAGCGAGATGGCGACATACAAAAGAGTAGTAAAAATAATGGTCAGGATGATCGCGCGGGGCATGGTGCGGTCCGGGTCGCGCACCTCCTCGACCACGTTCACCATGTCCTCAAAGCCGATGAAGGCGAAGAACGCCAGCACAGCCGCTGATACAATCAGCGGCAATTGCGCCAGGCTGAATCCCGCACCCAGATTCCACGCCCAGTCGCCCATATCCACCAGCGATCCACGGGCCACCCAGATGATCAGCAGCAAACCGCCAACCTCGATCACGGTAAACAGCGCGGCCACGATCACGGCCTGCCGGATACCCCAGATCGCAAGCAGGCAGAGCGCGACCACCACAAGCATGATCAGGAACGCAGCCGGCAGATCGACCAGCACCCGGACGTAACCGGCAAACCCCTGCACGATTGCCGAAGAGGAAATCGTACCGGCCGCCACGACCACCAGCCCCACGATCAGCGCCAGTTTGGACGAGCGCAGTCCCTCGCGCACATAAATGGCTTCCCCCGCCGCGCGGGGCAGCCGCACGGCCAGCTCAGCAAAGCTCAGCGCACTCAACCCCGCGAGAAGCGCCGACAGCAGAAAGCTTAGCGGCGCAAAGATGCCGGCAATCCCGATCACCTTACCGGTCAGGACATAAATTCCCGCCCCCACCGTGACCCCCACCCCATAGAGCGTGAGCAACGGCAGGGTCAGGGTGCGGCGCAGCCTGACAGGCGGTTGGCCGTCAGGCATGTTTGTCATGATCTGTGCTCCGAATCCGGCGGCCTAATGGGACAGAATGGTTGGCACCGTCATGTGCTGTAACACATGGCGTGTCGCCCCGCCGAATGCCATCTCGCGGATGCGGGAATGGCCATAGGCTCCCATCACGATCATATCGCAATCATGATCGGTCACCGCGTTGAGGATCGCATCACCGATCGACACCTCATCGGTCGTGACATGGGTGAGTTCGGCATTGACGCCATGACGCGAGAGATAAGCGCCCACGCCGACATCACGGGCATCATCGTGCACATCTCTACGCAGGACCACGACCTGATCGGCATCGCGCAGGATCGGCATGGCATCGCGCACGGCCCGGGCGCATTCGCGGCGCGGCGCCCAGGCAACAAGCACCTTCTTGCCGAAGGTTTCAAATTTGCCCGCTTCGGGAATGGCCAGCACCGGCACACCGAGCAACAGGCTCGCCTCGCCCACCAACCAGTCGTGTTCGCCCGAAGCATGCTGCGCCAGAACAAAGAGATCGGTGACCGGCGCGATCTCCTCGAGCACGGAAAGAACCGATCGCGCACCCCCCTGCCATTCACGGGAGTCCACACCGGCCTTCTTGCATGCCGCTTCAAAGGTTGCGCGCAGTTTTTCACCATCGGCATCCGCTTCGGTGTAATAGGACGACATCATGTCGTCGGGAAACGGCACGGCGGCATAGATTGGCAAATTGAGCGGCGGCACCAGGTGGATGCCCGTCAGATGGGCCTCCCGCTCTTTTGCGACCTTCATCGCGGCGTCCATGACGGACTGGTTTCGTGGGTCACCCTGAAGGAACCCGGCGCAAATCGTTTGATAAGACATTTGGATCTCCATCCGTTGGTTGGGATTCAGTATCGGACGGATGGGCGGGTGCCGCCTTGATCAGGGTCAATTTTCGGTTGCGTCTCCCGGAAAATGCAAACGGGCGGCACAGGGCCGCCCGAACACACAAAGCTCCTTAGTCGGCCTGATGTCAGGCGGCATCCTTGCCCGCGGTAAAGGTCATGCCGCGTTCCTCGAACTGACTGACCACATCCTCCCCGAACGCGGCAAGCTGCGTGGCCGTGCCCTTCGGAAAGTCGATATCGCTCATGTCGTGGACCCCGCCGCTGATGATGACCTGCAACAGCCCGTCGTCCTCGCCGATATTGCGGAACGCCCGGCAGACCCCGGGCGGAACCGAGATCGTGTCGAACTCGTCCAGCTCGACCCGGTGGGCACCGTCATCATTCCACGTCACCTCAAAACGCCCGCGCAGGACCGTGAAGGTCTCATAGGTCTGCTGATGGGCATGCAGGGACGGCCCGGTACCCGGCGGGCATTTCGCATGGGTCATGGTGATCCCGCCCGCCCCCTGGATCGGCGCGCCCTGGTTGACCGGGGTATCGGCCGAACCGTCCAGCCCGATCACGGACAGAAGTTCGCGCGAATAGATCACGTCCTTGGCTTCCTGGGGAATGTCGAGGGTTTCAGCCGCGCGCAGGGGCTTGAGATCACGGAAGCGCGAAACGCGTTTTTCCATATCCTCGGGAGAAATATCGATCGTGCGCATCATGCTCTCCTTGGCTGTATCGTGTACCGGTGAGTGTAGCCCAGCTTGCCGTTCCGCCAAGCTACCGGTCAGGGGCGAAGCGGCGTGCGATTTCCGCCGTCACGGACCCGGCAAATATTTGATTTCGCTGCAATTTTTAAGGATCAATCAAAGGCTGGAGCGGGTGAAGGGAATCGAACCCTCGTGTTCAGCTTGGGAAGCTGACGTTCTACCATTGAACTACACCCGCGCCGGGTGTGCGGCTCCTTATAGGAAACCGGGCTTGACGGCGCAATCCGCCCCCGCATAGGGTCCTCCCCGGCTGCCGCCCCCGTGGCGGAAGCCCCTCGTGATTTGTCCGGCCGGATTGCGGCGAGGTGAAACAAGCGCGCTAAAGAGG